>DASQCY010000255.1:0-7944 GCA_035634495.1 Allostellaceae bacterium | reverse complement strand
CCGGTATTCGATCGTGCCGCGCTTGTCGTTGATCGGCTTGCAGGCGCGACCGGCGGCGGCATCGAGCTTGGCGAGGGTCTCATTATCGAGCCGATGCCCGATCAGCGCTGCCCCTGCCTCTTCGGCGATGACCTGCGTCGGTGCCACTGCACCGAGCACGACGCGAGCGTCCGTGCACACATCGTTGCCGTCGAGCGTGACATTGACCCCGCAGCCGACGACGGCGATGTCCATTTCCGTCCGCGGGATGAAGCGCAGATAGGCGTCCGACTGATGCGGCTTTGGTTTCGGCACACGAAACTCGACGATGAACTCGCCCTTTTGGAGCGAGGTTTGTCCGGGCCCGGTGACGATCGCCTCGACCGGCGCTTCACGCCTACCGTTGGGGCCGGCGATGACGGCGGTTGCGCGCGCCGCGATCAGCGCCGGCACGCTGTCGGCCGCCGGCGAGGCGTTGCACAAATTGCCCGCAAGTGAGGCGCGCCCCTGGATCTGCTCCGAGCCGATCAGATCCATGCCTTCGACGATCCCCGGCCAGGCTCGGGTCAACGCCTCGTTCTCATAGATCATGACCCCGGGCGTCGAGGCGCCGATGACAAAGCCGTCGGCGGTCTCGCGGATCCCGATCAGTTCGGGAATTCTCTTCGTATCAACGATCAGCTCGGGACGGGTTCGACCCGACCGCAGCTGCACCAGCAGATCGGTTCCGCCGGCCAGCACCTTGGCCATACCGGAGGCGCCGGCCAAGATCTTGACGGCCTCGTCGACGCTCGTTGGTGCGGCAAAGCTCAAACTGGGCATGTTCGCTCCTGAAATCGCGCGGGCACAGTTTCGCGGGCCGAGGGGGATGACGGCGCCGCGCCGTTCTGGCTTACACTACCATCCCCTGCGGCGTGAAGAACTATGTTCGAATGCCTCCAAACACACCACGCAACCCCGCCAGGGATGATTCACATAGCAGGAGGTCGAGTAAGCTGGGCGGGGCGGTGAGCGGAACCCGCCTGAGCCGCCTGACCGATCGAACCAAAGAATGGGAACTTAGCCGATGGAAGGCTGGACGGAGACCTGGCGCGGCATCGTTTCGCCCTGGGAGTGCGACCTCACCGAGCATTTCACGATCGCCTATTATTTCGATCGCCTTTCGGATGCCGCGGCGATGATGGCTGGGAGCCTAGGCTTCAGCGCTTCGCAATCGGTAGGCCGCGTCGACGTCCGGTTTATGCGCGAGCTGCGCGCTGGTGCCAGCTTTCATATCCTCAGCGCACCGATCGCGCTCGACGGAGCCTCTCTTCGCCTCGGTCATCAGTTTGTCGACTCGGCGAATGGCGAAGTCACCGCCTGGGTCGAGGAGACGCTTGACATTGCCGCTGCGAGATCGCCGCGCGAAGTCCACGAGGCGATCGGCCGGCGTCTTGTGCCCTGGCCGGGTCCCGCCGTCGAGCGCCGACCCGAACCGAGCGCCTTCGAACGGTTCGTTCCGACGGCGCGCGATCGCGTCAAGCCGATGGACCTCGAACCGGATGGAAATTTCGCGCTCGCGGCGTTTGTCCACCGGTTCACCGCCGCATGCGGCCAGGCGCTCGCGGCGATCGGCGTGACAGCTTCCTACAGCGAGGCCGAGCGTAGAGGCTACTCGACGTTCGAGCTCGCCTTGCAAATAGCGGGGCTGCCGCGGCTAGGAAGCCCGGTTCTAGTCGAAACCGGTATCTTGCATCTCGGCAACTCGTCGATCCGTTTCGTGCATCGGATGAGCGATCCTACCGATGACAGAGAATTCGCCCGGCTCAGCCAATTCGGGGTCCAGCTGGACCTCGACACGCGACGACCGGCTACACTACCTGAGGCGCTCCGAACCGCCGCGTCGCGGCTACTGGTTCCGGTCGCATAGCCGCTCCGATCACGGCAAGCAGCACTTCTTGAATTTCTTGCCGCTGCCGCAGGGACACGGGTCGTTGCGGCCGACGCCCCTGAACGGATTTTGGTACGGCTCGCCGAGAGGGAGAGGACTATCAATCTCGACCTGTTGCCGCCACCGCTCCCGGTCCGCGCGGTACTTCTCCGTGAAGCAATACCATCCCGACAGCTCTTCGATCGTGTCGCCGAACAGCGCATACTCATTATCACCGGGCCGCAATGGTTCGCCAGGCCGCTCGATGCCGTGCTTCAAATCCTCTTCGAAATCGCCGAAGCCGAGAAGGTGCAGCTCGATGAAACCGCGGTCAAAGGCCCGCTTGACCAGAACTCTCAACTCGCCCATCCCGAGCATGGCAACAGCGCTCTGCCAGCCGTACCAGACGTAGCACGGGGCTTGGGGCTGCAGTTCGTTGTACGCGTCGCGCAGAAAGCGCCCGACCAGATCCCGATCGAGTTCTCCGCGCAAGGTGACCATGGCGAGGGCCTCGCACATGCGGGACCGGACGAATTCTTCGGCATTCGGATCGAGAATGATGTCGCAGAGCGGCTGCGGATCGCCATCGAACAGCGCGGCCATGACACGGTGGCTTGTCAAGGTGATCCCGTCACCGAAAATCGCATCGATCTCATCGGCGGGACACCGCAGGAGCTGCGCCAGCGGTCTGTAGCCGGTCTTTTCCCTCCACTCCCCCAGTAGATGAAAGATGAAGAAGAGCGGCGTCGGGTTCGCCCGTGCGGCCGGCTCCCGGCCAAGGTAGTCTTCGATCACCCCAAGAAACTTCGAAAGCAGCTCGGCGCGTTGCGCAGAGGCGGCTTGCAACGCCGCTGTTGGAAGGCCCGCGGCGTGGGTCAGTTCGTGTAGGATCGCCTCTGCATCCATCGACATCGCCCCGAAAACAGCCCCATTCAGTCTAGCCGACTGCAGTTGGCGATCCATTCGAAGGTCTCGAGCGGGAGCGCAAACCGCGCGTTTGCGGGCGGTCGATGCCACCCAGTAGGTTCTCGCCTTTTCTGCGGGCAGTACTGAGCGGCGAATCGCGACATCGGGATCGCTCGGCGCAATTCAGCGTGGCCGACGGCATCGCCGAGATGCGCCGGCTGACCGAGGAGGCGATACGCGCCGGCGCCTTCGGCTTTACGACGTCGCGGACCAACGCGCACAAGACGACCTCAGGCGAGATGGTGCCCGGCCGTTGCGCCGAGATCAACGAACTCACCGGGATCGGCCCGGGCTTGGGCGCGGCTGATGCCGGTACCTTTGGCATGAACAGCGATTTCGAGGACGAAGAAGCCGAGTTCGCCTGGATCACTCGGCTCGGCAAGGAGACAGGACGGCCGATCTGGTTTCTGTTGACCGACCGGCCGACCGATCCGCCGCGCTGGCGGCGCATTTTGGCCGGTGTGCATGCTGCGCGTGACGCGGGTGCCTCGGTGACCGCACAGGTCGCCTGCCGCCCGGTCGGGGTAATCCTCGGCATTGCCACCTCGTTGAACCCGTTTGCGATCCGAGAGCGCTATAAGCCCTGGGAGGCTCTGCCTCTGTCCGAGCGCCTGGTGCGGCTGCGCGATCCGGGGGTGCGCCGGGCGATCTTCGACGACCGGCCGTCGCCGGCTCTGCTGAGCCGCTTCGGGCCGCTAGTGCAGTTGGTCGCCGCCCGGTGGGACCGAATGTACGTGATGAGTGACCGCCCGATTACGAGCCGCGGGCCGAGACCAGCGTGGCTGCGATTGCGGCGCGCGAAGGCCGCTCGCCGGACGAGATCGCCTATGACTATCTGACCGCGGATGCCGCCCATTTCCTATTCTTCCCGGCGACCGGCTACACACGGGACGATCACGAGCCGATCCGCCAGATGCTGACCGATCCGGCAACATTGCTGGGGCTGGGGGACGGCGGAGCGCATGTCGCGATGATCGTCGACGCCAGCGCACCGACCTGCATGCTGACCCATTGGGCCGCGCCCGGACGCGCGGCCCGGGCCTGCCGCTCGAATATGTCGTAAAACGCCAGACCAGCGAGACCGCCGATTTCTTTGGCTTCCGCGACCGCGGCCGGCTCGAGGCCGGCAAGCGCGCCGACATCAACCTGATCGACTTCGAAAGGCTGCGCCTGCACGCGCCCGAGGTCGTGCACGACCTCCCGGCGGGCGGCAAGCGCCTGGTGCAGCGGGCCGAGGGCTACGCGGCGACCTTGGTCGCGGGCATCCCGTTTTTCGAGCGCGGCGAGCACATTGGCGCCAAACCGGGTCGCCTCGTGCGCCGCGGGCGGTAGCTCGAATCTCGGTTGTCGCGTCCGTTTCATTGCGACGGGCGCCCGAACTTCAGGTTACACTGGCGCCGTCAGCCGAAGCGCGCTTGGAGGCGGTTCGGACCGGCTAATCATCCGGGCAATTCACATGGCCACCCCAAACCCGCGCCCGACCGTAGAGACGCCCGACGACGACCCTTATCTGTGGCTCGAAGAAATCGACGGCGAGCGCGCGCTCGCCTGGGTCGAGACGCAGAACGCGGCGACACTGGCGCGCTTCGGCGACGCGCGCTTTGCGGCCGATCGCGACGCGCTTGCGGCGATTTTCGACCGACCCGACAACATCCCGCTGATCGGAAGGCGCGGCACAAAGGTCTTCAACTTCTGGAAGGACGCGGCGCATCCGCGCGGGTTGTGGCGGACAACAACGCTCGACGACTACCGCAAAAAGGCGCCGGAGTGGGAGATCCTGCTCGACCTCGACGCGCTGGCGGCGAGGGAAGGGGAAGACTGGACGTGGAGCGGGGCCTCGACGATCCCCGGCACGCACGACCGCGCTATGCTGATGCTGTCGCGCGGCGGGGCCGATGCGGTGGTCCAGCGCGAATTCGACCTACCCGCGCGTGACTTCGTGACTGGCGGCTTCATGCTACCGGAGGCCAAGGGCGGGGCAGCCTGGCTCGATCATGACACCCTGTTGCTGTCCTCGGCGTTGGGCGAGGGGATGGCTACCCACTCGGGCTATGCGCGCACGGTGCGGCTGTGGGGACGGGGGACCGACCCGCTCGCGGCCCCGGTCATTTTCGAAACGCAGCCCGAATGCATGGCGGTCTGGGCCGACCTCGACCGCGAAGCTGCGGATGAGCGGATCGGATTCGTCGAGCGGACCGGCTTCTTCGATGCGGTGGTCTGGATCGGCGACCGTGCCGGCCCGAAGACCCGGATCGACGTTCCGACCGATGCCTCGGTCACCTGGCATCGCGGCTGGCTCGCGGTAAAGCGGCGCACCGCCTGGACAATAGATGGCGCGACACATGCGCCCGATACCGTCCTCGGCATGAACTTTGCAGCCCTTCTCGCGGGCGACCGCAATTTCACCAAATTGTTTGAGCCGGCTGAGCGCCGCGCATTGCAGGGGTTCTTCTGGGCCGGCGGCCGGCTCGTTTTGTCGATCCTCGACGACTTGAAGCCCGTCTTCGAGGTGCTGACCCCGTCTGATGCCGGCTGGTCACGCGAGCGAATCACGGGCCTCCCCGATACCGGCGTCGCCCATCTCTGGCCGCTCGACATTCGCAAGGAAGAGTCAACGGGCGACCTGTTGGCCAGCGCGCAGGACCCGCTGATGCCGCCTTCGCTGTTTCTCGTCCCGCCGCTCGCGGCACCACAGCTGTTGAAGCGTGCGCCGCAGGCCTTCGACCCAACGGGCCTCGTCGTGACCCGCCACGAAGCGCTCTCCGAAGACGGCACGCGCATCCCCTATGTCCAGGTCGGGCCATCAGGCGAAACGGGCGAGGCGCCGGTCCATCTCTCGGGCTATGGCGGGTTCGGCATCTCGCAGCTGCCCTATTACAACCCCTCGGTCGGCAGGCTGTGGCTCGAATGCGGCGGCACCGGCGTAGTCGCCAACATCCGCGGCGGTGGTGAGTTCGGCACCGCCTGGCACGAGGCCGGACGACGGGAAAGGAAGCGGTTGTCGCACGACGATTTCGCCGCTGTCGCCGCCGACCTCGTCCGCCGCCGGGTGACCCGTCCTGGCCGCATCGCGGCCGAGGGCGGATCGAACGGCGGGATTCTGATCACCAACATGCTGACCCGCTATCCCGAACGGTTCGGCGCTCTGTTCTGCACGATCCCGCTGATCGACATGCGGCGCTATGCGAAATTGCATGCCGGGGCCAGCTGGATCGCCGAATACGGCGATCCCGACGACCCGGCTGACTGGGCGTTTCTCGCCGGAATCTCGGCCTATCACGCTGCGGTTCCGGGCCGGCCCTACCCGCCGATCTTGATCGCGACGAGCCGGCGCGA
The DNA here is from genome assembly GCA_035634495.1 of Allostellaceae bacterium. GTDB lineage: Bacteria > Pseudomonadota > Alphaproteobacteria > ATCC43930 > CGMCC-115725 > AP-15. The sequence goes on along the minus strand of DASQCY010000255.1, from coordinate 1,754 downwards.
CGACCGCGTGCATCCCGGCCATGCCCGCAAGATGGCGGCAAAGTTGCAGGGCATGGGTTATGAAGCCTACTTTTACGAGCCCGCCGCCGGCGGGCACGGCTACGGCAAGGACAACGCCGAGCGCGCCGCCTTTACCGCTCTCGGGTACAACTTCCTGCGCCGCGCCATCGGCTGGGCGTAGATCGAAGCGCCTGATGCCGCCCACCGCGTTCCGCCTCCCCGTCTCGCCGAGGGCGAAATACAACGAAAATCGCGTTTTTTGCCACAAAACAGCCACGGCGGCGGGGTATAACCGCCCGTTATTTCAAGAGCTTACGTCGGCAAATTCGTTGCTTGGCGGATCAATGGAATTTTTGCGCCGATCAACGAATTCAAACCGCCCTAACAATCGAAAAACAACGGAATTCGAGCGGGCTGCGAAAACCGGAAGATGTCGTCGCCGGTCGGCGCTCAGATACCCCGCCGGGGAACATCGAAGCCGCCGGCGCAATCGATCCCGGGTGCCCTACGCTGCTTCCCTGGACCCTCGCTTTGGCGAGGGTGACGACGTAGGATCGGTCTATACAGATCCGGGGCTATGGCGCCTCGGAAACGTCGCGGCACGAGGAGCACGGAATGAAGTTCGGCATATTCTACGAACTGCAATTGCCGCGTCCCTGGCAGCCTGAAGGCGAGTTCAGGCTCTACCAGAACGCGCTCGATCAGGTCGAGCTCGCCGACCGGCTCGGCTACGACTTCGCCTGGGAGGTCGAGCACCACTTCCTCGAGGAGTATTCACACTCGCCGGCACCCGAGGTCTTTCTCGCCGCGGCGAGCCAGCGCACCCGGCAGATCCGCCTCGCGCACGGCATCATGCAATTGACCACGGTCCACCCGGCCCGCGTCGCCGAGCGGATCGCGGCACTCGACCTGGTGAGCGGTGGCCGCGTCGAATTCGGCATGGGCGAGAGTGCGAGCATCACCGAGCTCGAACCGTTCGACCGCGACTTCGGGGAGAAACGCGCGGTCTGGGAGGACGCAGTGCGCGCGGTGATCCCGATGTTCAAGGACGGCGGCTGCGAATATCACGGGACCCATTTCGATTTCCCGCTGCGCAACGTCGTGCCAAAGCCGTTGCAGAAGCCGCACCCGCCGCTGTGGGTCGCCTGCTCGCAGCTCGATACGATCGAGATGGCCGGCCGCCGCGGCTTGGGCGCGCTCGCCTTTCAGTTCCTCAGCGCCGATGCCGCCTATGCCTGGGTGCACGCCTACTACAACGCCTTCACCAAGCGCCTCGACAAGCTGACCGACTATGTGACCAACCCGAACATCGCGCTGACCAGCTATTTCATGTGCGCCGAGACCGACGAGGAGGCGCGGCGCCGCGCCGACGGCATCCCGTTCTTCCAATTTGCGCTGCGCTTTTATGGGCTGAGCCCGAACCGTAAACGTCCGGAACCCGGTACGGTCAATCTGTGGGACGAATACGAGAAGTGGAAGCGCGAGAACCCCGACGGGCTCGCCCGTGCGCTCTCCGGCGGGCTGATCGGCTCGCCCGAGACCCTGCGGCGCAGGCTGCGGCGGTTCGAGACCTCGCACATCGACCAGGTCATCCTGCTGAACCAGGCCGGCAAGAACACGCACGAGCACATCTGCGAGAGCCTCGAGCTGTTCGCCCGCGAGGTGATGCCCGAATTCCACGCCCATGAGCCGGCACAGCAAGCCTGGAAGCGGGAGGTGCTGGCGCGCGAGATCGAGCTCGAAGAGATCGACAC
>DASQCY010000254.1:0-2916 GCA_035634495.1 Allostellaceae bacterium | reverse complement strand
GCGCGGACCGTGGCGCCAATGGAGAATCTTGCCGCCGAGCTCAGGGCACAAGGCGCCGGCACTGTCGTTATCGCCGCCGATCTCAGCCAGCCCAAAGGTGCGGCCGCGCTGGCGAGCGCTATCGAAGCCCGCGGCATAGCGGTCGACGTGCTGGTCAACAATGCCGGGCTCGGCGCCGTCGGCCGGTTCGACCAGGCGGACCCGCTGCGGATCGGCGAGATGCTCCAGGTCAACGTCGTGGCGCTGACCGAGCTGACCCGGCTGCTGCTGCCGGGCATGGTCGCCCGCCGGCACGGCAAGGTGATGCTGGTGGCCTCGACCGCCGCTTTTCAGCCGGGTCCCAGCATGGCGGTCTATTTTGCGACCAAGGCTTACGTGCTGAGCTTTGGCGAGGCGATCGCTTACGAACTGCGGGGGACCGGAGTGACGGTGACGGTGCTGTGCCCCGGCCCCACCGCTACCAATTTCGCGCAGATCGCCGGAATGAGCGAGCTCACGTTTTTCAACACCGCGGGGCGTCCGGTGATGAGTGCCGCCGCAGTGGCGCGTCTCGGCTATCGCGGGCTCAAGGCCGGCCGCCGGGTCGTGATCACCGGTCTTCTCAACCGGATCGTCGCGCTCGGCGGCAGGTTCGCGCCGCACCCGATTTCGCTGCCGGTCACCAAGGCGCTGATGTCGTGGCGCTGAGACGTCCCCGTCAAGTTGTCGCCGTTCCGTGATCTTGGGGTATACTGAGGCATCGTCGGTCAAGGAGGGTGAGACCGGTGCTCGGCGACGTATATCGAAGGCCGTTTAGGCGTGTCGTTGCCGTGCTGATCCTGGCGGCGGCGCCGCTTGCCTGCGTGGCTCCGGAACCGACCGTCCAGAACCCATTTCTCGGGACCTGGGCCACGGCGGACAATGACAGCGTCACGATCCGCCAGGACACGATCGTTCAAACCCAACCCGACGGTCGTAGCACAGCACTCGATCAGGCCAGCTGCGGCGGCGTGTTTCGCTTCGGCTACGACACGCAAAGCCGTCAGACGCTGACCGACTTGATCGCCCGACAGCCGGATCTGCGCAAGAAATTGTCCGAATTGCTGGTTGAGCCGAGCTATCCGGTAGCTAGGCTCGACTGCGACCGGGGTGATCAAACCTATGTCTTGCTGAACGATCGTCAGCTCGTGGCGATCTACCGCGACGGCGACATTGGCGCGATCGACCGCTTGGCACGGCGCTGACCGCTGCTATGTTTGGCCGTGAACATTAATCCGCACACACGGGGGATCGCGGCCTCGGAGGTAGGATCAAAGTGGCGCCTTTGGTTTCTACATCCCGTTGTGCTGGGCCTCGGTGCAAGTGCGCTGGCCTGTTGCGCCGAGCAACCGCCCCCACCGCCTCCGGTGACGGCGGCGGCTCAGCAGCCTGAACTACCTGCGCCCAAAGTGCCTATCCGCGCCGCACCGCGCCCCCCACGTAAACCCAACCCACCTCCGGCGACTGAAGGCCCAGCAACGGAAGGCCCGGCCCCCGAAGCCAACGACGAGGCTCTGGCGATGATCGCGCCGGAACCCGCCGGACCCGGCCCGAGCCCGCCGGTCGCCCCGCCGCCGCAAGCAAAAGAGCTGATTGGGCTGGACCAGCCGGCGGCAACCCGCCTGTTCGGGGCCGCAGCGGAGCGAACCGAGGAGCCGCCCGCCACGGTTTGGCGATACAAGACCGCGACCTGCGAGCTCGACCTGTACTTTTATCTCGATCTGCGTAGCGGCCGGATGCGGACATTGCACTACGCGTTCAGAGGCGATGCCGCCGATGCCGCCGGACGCCAGAATTGTCTGAGAGAGATCGTCACCGCTCGCCGCACCTAGAATCATCTTACCGATGCCGCATCTGCTTCTTGTAGACGACGACGATTTGTTCCGCGAATCTCTCGGTCTGAACCTGATTGACGAAGGGTACGAGGTCACCAGCCTTGGCAATGGCCGCGACGCGCTCGCCTATCTGGAGGGCGGCGGTGCCGCCGATGTGGTGCTGTTGGACTGGCGAATGCCCAACCTTACGGGCCTCGAGGTGCTGCGCCGCCTGCGTCGCGCTGGAATCACGATCCCGGTGATTTTTTTGACCGCGTTGTCCGACGACATCTATGAAGAGGCCGCACTCGAAGGCGGCGCGGTCGATTTCATCGACAAATCCCGCCGGCTGCCAATTCTTTTGAGACGCCTCGAGCTGATCGCCGAGGGCATGCGGCCCTCGGTCGATTCGGATCCGCGAAGCGGGACATCGCTCCGCCGCGGCCCGCTCGAGCTGCGCTTCGACGTGAACCGGGCATTGTGGGCCGGGCGAACGATCGACCTCACTCTGACAGAATTCAAGATTGTCACGCTGCTAGCCGAGAAGGCGGGGCAGGACGTCGGCTATCGCGAGATATATGATCTCGTCCACGGAAAGGACTTCGTCGCCGGACACGGCGCACAGGGTTATCGTGCCAATGTGCGAACCTTCATCAAGCGTATCCGGAAGAAATTCCGCGATGGCGATCCCGGTTTCGACCACATCGAGAACTACGCCGGCTTCGGATACCGCTGGACCGCGCAGGAATGAAGCGCGTCGCGGTCTGCGCTGGGCGTCGTCGCTGACGGCGAAGACAGCGGCCCTTGGTGTCATCTTCGTGCTCGTTCCGGTCTTTCTCTATCTGCAATTCAGCTCGGCCCATCGGGACAGCCAGGAGCTGCTGCTGAACAGCGTGCGTGACGAGGGCCGGGTCATCAGCAAATCCTTGCTGCCGCTGCTCGAGACCGCGGACCGCGGCTCGCTGCCGGAACTCGGCCATCACCTCGCGCGCTTCGCCGGCGAAGTAACGACGATCAAGGTGCTGCTCGCACCCGCCGACGCCGGCGCCGGAAGCGATGGATTTTACTATGTGGCGTCCTGGCC
>DASQCY010000253.1:0-3726 GCA_035634495.1 Allostellaceae bacterium | reverse complement strand
TTGATCCAGCGCGAGGGTGTGATCCCCTATACGTTTCCGCGCGAATTCGGCGTCATCTTGAGCTATGCGCTGAACCGTCGCAGCGATGTCGTCTATCATTTATCGGCGCTGCCCCGCCTTGCGCCCTGGATGTTTCATTACTGGCAGAACGCAACGCCGGAGCGCATCGAGCGCTCGGCGCAGGCATTGGCGCCGCTGATGGCGCAATGCGTCGGAGAGCATGACGCGCTGATCGCCGAGGCCGGCGACGCGGCACGCGCCCTAGTCCGGCACGAGGGCTGGATCAGATGCTTGCGCACCGAGGAAAGTCTGCGCCAGGCCATCGCCAATGCGCGGCGTCTCGACAAATACGGGGTCGATTACGCGGTGCTCACCGGGGCGCAATTGCGCGAGCTCGAACCGCACTTGTCCGACAAGATCATCGGCGCGATCCACTTCCACGGCTCGCCGACTTCGTCCGATCCCGGCATGCTGACTAAAGCCTACGCGGATCTATACACGCGCAAGGGTGGGCGCTTCCTCGAAGGAGATGCACGTCGACTTACTCAGGAAGCTTCCGGCTGGAGCCTGCCCTCCGAAAGCGGGCCGATCACAGCGCGCGAAGCGGTCGTGGCGCTCGGTCCCTGGTCGGACGATGTCTTTCGTCCACTGGGCTACGACATCCCGTTGGCGGTCAAGCGCGGCTACCACATGCATTACGGGGCCAGGGGCAACGCTACGCTCAGCCATCCGCTGCACGACGGCGATGGTGGATACATGCTCGTGCCGATGAGCAAAGGCATTCGCCTAACGACAGGTGTTGAATTCGCCGATCGTGACGCACTGCCAAACCCGGTACAGCTCGCTCGGGATGAGCCGCTCGCCCGCGAATTGTTTCCGCTCGGGGAGCGGCTGGAACCGGCGCCGTGGCTGGGAAGGCGACCCTGCCTCCCCGATATGGTCCCGGTAATCGGGCGAGGCGAGCGCCACCCTGGCCTGTGGTTCGCGTTCGGCCACGCCCACCACGGCTTCACGCTTGGCCCCGTTACCGGAAGGCTTCTCGCCGAAATGATAACCGGCGAGACACCGTTTACCGATCCGTCACGCTACTCTGCGAGCCGCTTTCGCCATTGAGCTGCGCTTGCCACGACGGGCGCCGGCGCATAGCCTCGTTTCACACAATCGCCGGAGGGACCGAAAATGGATTTCGCCGACAGCCCAGAGCATGCGGCATTCCGCAGCGAGGTCCGCCGCTGGCTCGAGGCGAACCTGCCGTCGGAGATCTGCGTCGACGACGCGGCCGACCAGCGGGTCGCGCCCGACCGCGAGACACTGGAAAAGCGCATCCAATGGCAAAAGATGATGCACGCCGCGGGGTGGGTCGGGCTCTCCTGGCCAAAGGAATATGGTGGCCGCGGCGCCAACTTTATGGAGCAGGTCATCTTCGACGAGGAGTACACGCACGCCCGCGCGCCGGTGCTGCCTGGGGCAAGCGGCCTCAATCTGCTCGGCCCGAGCTTGATTCATTGGGGGACAGAGGAACAGAAGCAGCGCCATCTGCCGCGCATCCTCAATGCCGACGAGCTGTGGTGCCAGGGCTTTTCCGAGCCCGACGCCGGCGGCGATCTGGCGAGCCTCAGAACCCGCGCCGTCGACCATGGCGACCATTTCATCGTCAATGGTCAGAAGGTGTGGACCTCGGGCGCGCATTTCGCCGATTGGTGCTTTCTGCTGGTGCGCACCGATCCGCAAGCACCCAAGCACCACGGGATCAGCTATCTGCTGGTCGACATGAAGACGCCGGGGATCACGGTGCGGCCGCTCGTGCTATTGAACGGCCACCGCCACTTCAACGAGGTGTTTTTTGTCGACGTGCCGGTGCCCAAGGCCAATCTCGTCGGCCCGCTCAACCAGGGCTGGAAGGTCGCGATCACGACCCTGATGTTCGAGCGCAGCGGCGCTGGCGGACGCGACCACGCGGCGCAGATTGCACGGCTCATCGAGCTCGCCAAGCAATTGCCGACCCGCCAGGAGCCGGCCTGGAACGAGACCCATATCCGCCAACAGCTCTCCCAGCTGGCGATCGAGGCCAAGGCATTGCAGGTCACACGGCTGCGCGGACTGACACGGCGTCTGCGCGGCGAGCCCCCCGGCCCCGAAGGCTCGATCCTGAAGCTCTTCGGCTCGGAACTCGGCGTGCGCATCTCCGACTTCGCCTCGACCTTGCTTGGCCCCTACGCGATGGTCGACGCCCCGACCGAGGCGGTGCCCGACGCCTCGCGCTGGTTTCACCGAGTGCTCGGCGCGCGGCAATACACGATCGCCGGTGGCACCAGCGAGATCCAACGCAACATCATCGGCGAGCGCGTGCTCGGCCTGCCGAAAGGCTGAAAGGATGCCCGGCGCTAAGCAGTATCGGCTCGGCCTGAACCAGCCCGCCGGCAGCCCAACCGCACGGCGAGCCATCGAGATGGCCGAGACGATCGGCCAGGAGACCGGCGGCGAGTTCTGGCTCGACGTGTTTCCCGAGAGCCGGCTCGGCCACGACCCCAAGATGTTCGCCGATCTGCGCGCGGGCACCCTCGAATTCTTTATGGCGGGGGCCACCCTCGGCGAGGTCGCACCGACCAGCGCACTGCCATTGCTGCCCTTCGCATTTACGGATTCGAAAACGGTATTCGGGGCACTCGACGGCGCGCTCGGCGATCGGATCCGCAGTGAGCTGGCGTCGCACGGCCTCCACGCTTTTCGTCGTTGCTGGCAGAACGGCTTTCACCACCTGACCACCAGCGTAAGGCCAATCCGCACTGCCGATGATTTCGCCGGCCTGAAGTTCCGTAGCCCCGGGGGTGCCATCGCCGCCGACTTCTTCAAGAGCCTCGGTGCCAATGCCGGCATGGTGCCGTTCAGCGGCATGTACGAGGCATTGAAGGCGCGTCAATTCGACGGCCAGAGCGACCCGCTCGGCGTCGTATTGTCATTGAAGCTTTACGAGGTGCAGACTTATCTCAGCTTGACGGCACACTGGTGGTCGGGTTTCACCTTGCTCGCCAATGCAGCGGCGTGGAGCGCTCTGCCGCGCGCCATCCAGGAGGTGGTCGAGCGCAATGCTGAGAAATTTGCCCTACTGCAGCGCAACGACATCGAAAAAGTAAACGCCGCCGGCGCCGACGAGCTCGCGCGGAAAGGCATGCAAGTCAACACCGCCGATACTGCGAGTTTCCGAGCCAGGCTCGGCGATTTCTACAAGAGCTGGCGGGCCAAGGCCGGCTCGGAGATGTGGCGCCTCTTGGAGTCCTACGCCGGCGAGATCGGTGGATAGCTTTCGTCTGGACGGTAAGATCGCACTTGTCACCGGAGCGGGGCGTGGCATCGGCCGCGCCGTCGCGCTGGCATTGGCCGCTGCCGGCGCCGAGCTAGTATTGGTCAGCCGGAGCAGAAGCCAACTCGATGAGGTGGCGCGCGAGATCGCGAGCGCCGGCGGCAAGGCACGGGTGGTGCCCTGCGACGTAACGGACAGCGCGGCGGTCCGCGACGCTTTTGCCGGTCTCGCCCGTCTCAACATCCTGGTTAACAACGCCGGCCTCAACCGGCCGCAACCCTTTCTCGACGTCGACGAAGCGACCCTCGACCTCTTGCTCGGGCTCAATGTCCGGGCGGCATTTGTCGTCGCTCAGGCGGCGGGCCTGATAATGGTCCGCCAAAATGAAGGGGTCATCATCAACATGTCGTCGCAAATGGGCCATG
>DASQCY010000252.1:0-11176 GCA_035634495.1 Allostellaceae bacterium | reverse complement strand
GGCCGGGTGCTCGCGACATTTCGCGAGTGGCGGCGGCGGGCGCGTGACCGCGCCGAACTCGCCAGCCTTGACAACAGGATGCTTCGCGACATCGGGCTGACCCGGGCCGACGCCGAATTCCTGAGCAATAAGTCGTTCTGGCGGGAATGACACGCAAGCGCGCCTATGTGCTTCGGTTTTTCGCCTGACCGCCGTATGCTGCTTAACAGCAACGCCGACGCCGCTCGCTTCAACTTCCCGACAACTAAGGAGGAATAGACCATGGCAACTCCAGAGAGCCTGCGCTATGTCGCGGGCGAGCTGAATTACCTCGTTCCGATGCCAGAGCGGCCGCGTTACTACGCCTACGATGCGGGCCCCGAGGCGCCACCCACGAACATGGCACACGAGGCCCACACGGTGCGGATCCGCGACATGCGGCCGATTTCATCCGAAGTCGAACTCGACCGGCAGGGCTTCGCACTCGTCGAACAGCGCACCGCGGTTCGCGACTTCTGGGACGAAGACGAAGTGCGCCGGGTCTATTATCCGGAGGCCGAGCGCTTCATCGCCGAGGTGACGGGTGCCAGCCGCGTCTTCATCTTCGATCACCTGCAGCGCCGCCGGGTGCCGGGGGTGGCTCGCCGCGCGCCGGGTGTGCCGCCGCAGCCGGCGACTCGCGTGCACGTCGACCACACCGCAAAGTCCGGCCCGCAGCGGGTGCGCGACCTGTTGCCGGACGACGCCGAGGAACTCCTGCGCGGCCGCGTCCAAGTCATCAACCTGTGGCGTCCGATCCACGGTCCGCTGCAGGATGCGCCGCTCGCGATGTGCGACGCGCGAACGATCGATCCCGCCGACCTCGTACCCTCGGATCTGGTCTATCGCCACCGGGTCGGTGAGACCTATTCGGTCACCTACAACCCGGCGCACCGCTGGTACTATGTGCCGGAGATGCGGCGGGACGAAGCGCTGTTGCTCAAGTGCTGCGACACCAAGACCGACGGGCGCGCGCGTTTCATGGCGCATACCTCGTTCACCGACCCGACGACCCCTGCCGACGCGCGGCCGCGTGAGAGCATCGAGCTGCGTACCTTGGTCTTCCACCCGAACTGAGGCGTGCCAACTCCAGCCCGGCTCTGACGCGCCGGGCTGGAGAAGCGGCTATTCGGCAGCCGCGAGGCGTTCCCGTTCCGTGGCGGTCTCAAAGAACCGCCGGCCGGTGGCGCGCTGGTTCTCGTAGATCGACCCCTGATATTCGGCCGGCGGCAAGGGCAGCCGGACCGGCACCGGCGCTAGGCGCGGCATCAGGGTTGGGCTGCCGGCGAGCAACAAATCGTCGAATTTCTCGATCCCGCCGGCGAAGCCGAGCAGCGGCCAGGCATCGGCCGCGCGGTACTGGAACAGCAGTAAGCGGCGCTCCTTGCCGGAGAAATTGGTCGCCGAGCCGTGCACGGCGCGCACATGATGCACGGTGATCGAGCCGGCCTTGCCGAGACAGGGTACCGCCCGCGAGAAATCGAGATCGCAGCGCGTCGGATCGATCGCGCCGCAGAACCGGCCGTCAGGGCCGTGATGGTCGTATACCGGGCCCTGATGGCTGCCCGGAATCACCATCATCGGACCGTTCCCGATCTCGCAATCGTCGAGCATGATGCCCACGGCAGCGAGATCGTCGTTGGTGTGCGGATAAAAGGCCCAGTCCTGATGCCACTCGACCGGAGCCCCGTACCCAGCCGACTTCATGTTGAGCTTGCCGGTATCGAAGCGCACCGTGCCCCAGAGATGTTGCAATGCCTCGACAATTCGCGGATGGCGGGCGGCCCGCGCGTATTCGGGATCGTGCAGATGCGGCGCTTTGATGCGCCGCACACGCGGCTCGTCAGGAGAATGCGATTCCTCGAGGTCATAGACCTCGTTATTGCCGGTGACCGTTCGCGCGTTATCAACGAACGCATCGGTCACCCGGCGCAACGCTTCGATCTGCGCCGGCTCCAGAATATCGGGAAGCACGATGAATCCGTCGTGCCGATAGGCGGCGAGGGCGGCTGGCGAGAGCATGGTTCCTCCGTAGCGTTCAGTAGGGTCGGCCGTCCTTGTGGACGAAAACCCGGGTGCCGTCCGGCGCCAGCGCCCTTCCAAGGTCGTCATCCGGGTAGATCACGGTGTCGCCGGCGTTGCGGTCGCCGATCTCGAGATAGACGATCTCGCGGTCGGTGCGGTTGATCAAGTGATGGGCGTTGCCCGAGCCGGCCTTAAAGCCTGCGCACATCCCGGGGCGCATCGAGGTCTCGCCCATATTCGTCACGAGAACGGGCTCGCCCTCAAGTACATAGACAAATTCGTCTTCGCTCGAATGGGTGTGACGCAGCGCCGACATGCCTCCCGGCGGTAACCGCGTCAAGTTGACTCCGAAATGGGTCAGGCCGAAGACGTCGCCCAACGCCCGCCGAACCCGCCCCGCGACTCGCGACGCGAACGGCTCGGGATAGCCTCGCGCGGATCGGCTTGGTGGTATCGCGTTGGCATCCATAGCTGCCAGCTTGGCCTCGTCCGCCATCGTCTCCTCCATGCCGGCTGACCGGGCTATCGTTGTCGCCTGATCAGCGCAGGGCTAAGCTACCGCGCAACCGCCGCTCTGGGAATTGCCGATCGACGCGGCCGCGAGCCGGCCCTCGTGACACCGTCGGCGAGCTGCTGCAGACGGGCCGGGTGCCGGTCAGCGAATGGTCGCAGAAATATCGTTATTGTTCACAGGTGAAAGCAATGGTCGAGGAGTCGAGGATCGCGTGGGGCGGGAAGGGTCTTTATGGGGCCAGGGTCGGCATCCTGATGCTCGAGACACGGTTCCCGCGTATTGCCGGCGACATGGGCAATGCCGAGACTTGGCCGTTTCCGGTTCTTTATAAGGTCGTGCACGGCGCCTCGCCGCGCCGCGTCGTTCATGACAAGGCAGCCGGGCTGCTCGACGCCTTTCTCGATGCTGCCGAAGAGCTCGTGCGCCTCGGCGCCGACGGCATCACCACGACTTGCGGGTTTCTGTCACTCTACCAACGGGAGATATCGGCGCATGTTGGCGTGCCGGTTGCGACCTCCAGCTTGATGCAGCTCCCGTTGATCGAGCGCACATTGCCGCCCGGTAAGCGCGTCGGGGTGCTTACGGTCAGCGCGGCAGATCTCACCGAGGAGCACCTGCTTGCCGCTGACGCCGATCCGGCGACCCCGGTTGTCGGCACCGACAACGGCAGCGAGTTCACCCGTGTCATGATCAATGACGAGGAGCGGCTCGACGTCGCCGCGGCCGAGTGCGACATCCTTGCCGCCGGCCATACGCTCGTTACAGGCCACCCTGACGTTGGCGCGGTGCTCCTCGAATGCACCAATATGGTGCCCTACGCCCGCACGCTCTCCGAGCGGCTTCGCCTGCCGGTATTCAGCATCTACACCTTTGTGACTTGGTTTCACGCCGGCTTGGTGCCACGCGATTTTGGCCATCCCGCGAGCGCCCGCTGCGAATGGCGCGAACGATGAGCGAGATCGCTATCCGCTTTGCCACGGCGGACGATGTAGGCTTGCTGCTGCAGCTGATCCGCGAGCTGGCCGCCTACGAAAGGGCGCCCGATGCGGTGGTCGCAAGCGAGGACGATTTACGTCGGCACGGGTTTGGGCCGGCGCCGCGGTTCGAGGCATTGTTGGCGTTGGTCGACGACAAACCGGCCGGCTTTGCCTTGTTCTACCCGGATTTTTCGACTTGGCTCGGGCGGCCCGGCCTCTTCCTTGAGGACCTTTACGTCAGGGAGTGGGCGCGCCGGCGCGGCGTCGGCCGGCGACTGATCGCAAGGCTCGCGGCGATCGCGATCGAGCGCGACTGGCCAGCGCTGCATTTCAATGTGTTGGATTGGAACCCGGCTCGTCAGTTTTATCGTCGGATCGGCATCGAGGCCCGAGACGAATGGCTGCCCCACGGTGCGACCGGAGAGGCACTCCGCCGCCTCGCCAGTCAGGACGGCGGCTGACCCCTTTCCGTCAGTATCTGCCGCCGAGCTTGCTGTGGTCCCAGCTGGTGACCTTTTGCGGGGTTATCTTGAGCACCACCCGCTTCGGCGCGCTGTCGCCCGCTCCGCTCGGCCGCGACGGGGTCGTGCCCCGCGCCTCGGCCATTCCGGCAAACGCCGCCCTGACGGCGTCGGCGCCTTCGATGATCTCGCAACGGCCGCGCACCATGACCCCGCGCAGCTCGGCATAGGCGTCTCCCTTCTCGATCATCAGCGCGACCTTGGGGTTGCGCCGGATGTTCACGACTTTCTGCGCTTTGGCGTATGAGGTCATGTAGAAGGCGCCGTCCTTGGCGAAATAATTCATCGCCACGACGTGCGGAAAGCCGTGCTGGTCGAGCGTGGCAAGAGCGGCTTTGCGCTGCTCGCGAAAGAATGCCGCCTGCTCGTCGGGGGTCAGCTGAATCTGTCGGCGCCGGTTCATCGCGTCCTTCTACGCATTCCAGACTCGCTCGGCAACGCTTCCGCCCTGCCTGCGAAATTCTTAATATCGGGTTCGATACGCGTTTCCCGCGGCAACCGGAGACCCTGGCATGCTCGAAGTCTATACTTGGCCGACCCCCAATGGTCACAAGGTGCACATCGCGCTGGAAGAACTCGGTCTGCAGTACAAGGTAGTTCCAGTCGACATTGGCGCCGGCGACCAGTTCAAGGCCGAATTCCTTAAGATAACGCCGAACCATCGGATCCCGGCGCTCGTCGACCCCGATGGCCCCGGCGGCAAACCGTTCACATTGTTCGAATCGGCGGCGATCCTGATCTACCTTTCAGAAAGGAACGGCGGCAGGCTGATCCCCAAGGACCCGATCGGTCGCTACAAATGCCTCGAATGGATGATGTTCCAGATGGGCGGTGTCGGGCCGATGTTCGGTCAATGGAACCACTTCGCGAGCTACGCGGTCGAAAAGATCCCCTACGCGATCGAGCGCTACACCAACGAGGTCAAACGCTTGCACCGGGTGCTCGAGCATCGCCTCGCGGAGTCGCATTGGCTCGCCGGCGACGAATACAGCATGGCTGACATCATCACCTTCCCGTGGATCCGCGGCGCTGAGCAGCGCAACATCGACCTCGCTGATTACCCCGCAGTCAAACGCTGGCACGACGAAATGGCAGCCCGGCCGGCGGTGCAGCGCGGGGTCGCGGTGCTGGCGGATCGTCACTGGCAGGGCCCGACCAACGACGCCGAGCGCGAGAACTATTTCGGCGCCACACAATTCGCGGCCCGCTAGTCGAAAGGATGCCCGTCATGCCGATCGAGGTCGCCCATTGATGATCGAGATGCGCAGAATCGAGACCGTACCCGGCCTCGTTTTCGATGTTTCGGTTGCCGGCGCGGACGACGCACCACTGGTGCTGTTGCTGCACGGCTTCTGCGTATCGCGCCATTTCTGGAACAACCAGCTGCCGGTTTTGGCGCAAGCGGGCTATTTCGCGATGGCGCCAAACCAACGCGGTTATTCGGTCGAGGCTCGGCCCGATCCGCAAGACTTCGATAAGTACCGCGTCGACCGGTTGATTGGTGATGCGCTCGACATCGTCGCGGCGGCCGGGCACACCGAGCGGCGGTTTCACCTGGTCGGCCACGATTGGGGCGGGAGCCTTTCGTGGCTGATCGCCGACCGCTGCCCCGAGCGTCTCGCCTCGCTGACGATGCTGTCACGTCCGCACCCGGCATCCTTCGCTCGGGCGCTCAAGATGCCGGATGGCGAGCAGGCGCATCGGTCGCGGCACCATCAGGAGTTCCTGGATCCGGCGGCGGGACCGCGGCTCCTAGCCGATGACGCTGCCTGGGTCCGAACACGGCTAGCCAGGAATGGAGTACCGGAAGCGGCGATCGCGTTGCATCTGTCGGTGATCGGCAATCCTTCGGCGATGGAAGCCGCACTCGCCTGGTATCGGGCGCGCGGCGAGCGGCAGCCGATCGGTCCAACCAAGGTGCCGACTTTGTTCATCTGGGGGGATGCCGACGACACGGTCGGCCGGGCAGCGGCCGAGGGCACCGGCGAATTCATCGCCGCCGATTACCAATTCGCGGCGCTCCCGGGTGTAGGGCATTACGCCGCCGACCAGGTCCCCGAACGGGTCACCGCGCTGTTATTGGATCATCTCGGCCGTCATCCGACATAGCCGACAGTATCTCGCCGCTCGGAGGCGGCGCCATGCGTTTTCCAATCGGCTTGAAGATCTTTGGTATTGCTGTCGGACTGCTGATCCTGATGGCGGCCGCGGCGCTGTTGAGCATGCGGATGACGCGTACAGTCGACGGCCAGCTCGGGATCATCGACCAGAACTATTTCCCCGCCTATGTGGCACTCGCCCAGGCCAATATTCGCTCGGTCGAAGAATCGGCCCTTGTCCGCCGGCTGTTGCTGGCCATCGCCGAACCCGGCGATAATGCCGCGAAACGCGCCGACCTGGGCCAAAGAGTAGCGAGCGCCGGCAAGACGAGCGACGAACGGATTGCCGATGCGCGGCAATACATCAACCGGCAGATCGCCGATCCGCTTGATTTCGACGACAACATCGCGCTGGCAAGGCTGGACGACAAGATCGAAGCCCTGCAGGAGGAACGGCAGCGGTATGAGTCGGTCCTCGGCAAATTGCTGACCGCTGCCGAGGCGGGCGACAAGCCGCTGACCGCTGAATTACTTGGTGAGCTCGACGATTGGCGCGATGACTTTGACCACAAGATGGATACTGCGCGCAGCGAAATGCGACGGCTCGCGAGTGCAGCTATTGTCGGCACTCGCGCCTACCAACAGCGCGTCGTTGCGATCGGTATTGCGTTACTGGCGATCGCTGCGGCGCTCGGCATCACTTTGGCCGCCGCTGTTACGCTGGGCCTCGTGCGTCCGGTGCGCCGTCTGGTGCTCGGCACTTCCGCAGTCGAGCGGGGTGCTCTGGATACCATCATCCCGATTACCTCGCGCGACGAAATCGGCTCGCTGACCCGGTCCTTCAACAGCATGGTCGGCGAGCTGCGGGCCAAAGCGCGGATCCGCGACACCTTTGGCAAATATGTCGATCCGCGGATTGTCGCCGGGCTGCTCGACCGGCCCGAGGTGACCGACGCTAAAGGCTCGCGCCGCGAGATGACCATCTTGTTTTGCGATATGCGGGGGTTCACCGCATTTAGCGAGGGCATGACGCCGGCCGCTCTGGTCAATGTGCTGAACCGCTACATGACCGTGATGTCCGAGCCGGTGCGGCACAATAACGGCATCATCGACAAATATATCGGCGACGGGATTATGGCATTTTGGGGCCCTCCCTTCAGCAGTGCCGAGGAGCATCCGGGGCTCGCCTGTCTGGCGGCACTCGATCAGCTCGCCACCCTTGCCGCGTTCCGCGCCGAACTGCCCGAGCTTACCGGCCTCAGGCGCGGCTTTCCGGAGATCGACATCCGCATCGGCATTGCCACCGGCGATGTCGTGGTCGGCAATATCGGCTCGGAGCAAACGCGCAATTACACCGTTATCGGCGACACCGTGAATTTGGCCTCGCGCCTCGAAGGGGCCAACAAGAGCTACGGCACGCGTGCGCTGATCAACGAGACGACAAACCGTTTCGCTGCAAGTTTGGTTGAGACCCGCGAGATCGATCAGGTATTGGTCGTCGGCAAGACCGAGCCGGAGCGCATCTTCGAATTGCTCGGGCGCAAAGGCGAGGTCGCGAGCGAGAGGTTGGCACTGCGCGATGCTTTTGAAGAGGGGCTCGCTGCCTATCGCCGCAAGGATTGGCAGGGAGCACGCACCGCGTTTGAGGGCTGTTTGAAGATCATGCCGGGCGACGGACCGAGCAAAGTGTTCCTCGGTCGCATCGCCAAGTTTTGCACCACAGCCCCCAGCCCCGACTGGGACTGCGTCTGGCCACTGGTGGAAAAGTAATCAGTGGTTCACACTTCTGCATAGCCTGATGGCCCGCGTTTTCCTTTTCCTCTTGGCAGCCTGTCTAGCGGCCTGCGGGCCGGATTCTCCGCCGCCCCCGGCCCAACCATCTGTTGGGGCCTATGGCCGTCCCCCTAGCATTGTTTCCGGACCATTCCTGGCATATCTGTCGCCAGGGCCGGCTTCCACGGTTCTGCCTTACCGTAGACAGGATTGGCCCGGCCCTTGGTCAGGCATCGATCAGGACGCCGGGACGCTGCCTTCCGGTGCGGTTGTAAACGCCTTTAGCACGGCACCTTTTGAGGTGACTTTTCGGCCGCCGGGAGACGGGGGCGACATCTACGCGGTGCGTGCGGACGCCCTGGCTGTGGCGCTAAAAACCAAAGACGGCGGTGTCCCGAAGGACATCTTCTTTTGTGGTGACAACTGGATTCTTTGGGGCGCCGACGTCGGGCCTGATTGGCACTCCGTAACGGCCAACATCTACCAGGCCCCGGAGGCTTCTTGTCGGCCGCAGAAACGCACTGGCCCAGCCTACACCCGATACATCGAAGCAACTATCGACGTGCCGTTCATTGGTTTGCAGACCGGCACCCGGGCAATCGATACCATCGTCCACGAACACTACGACGGCGCCTCGATCGAGCGGGCGAAAAGCCTCGAGCGCATGTATTTCGGCAACGGTATCGGGCGCTATCGCTGGGAGTATTGGGCTCCTCGAGGTACTCCGCTCCGACGGCTCGTGTGCCCGGCGCTCGACTACTCGGTGCCGCCTGCACCCGGTTGGGTCATGACCGACTGCCGGATGTGGACGAACCTCGTTGCTAACACGACGAAGTTCTCGCTGGCGGCTTATGGCTGGGGCTACCCGTAACGTCGACGATCACCTACCGCGCGATCCCACTGGTCTCGCGAAGCAAGCCCGACGAATGCTTCCCACATGAAACTACCGTTGTTGCAGAAGAGATTATCCGGTGCCCGGACATCGTCCGATCAGTGTTGCGAGTGATCCGCCCGCCTGGGTGTGTCGCGCTGTTACTAACCACGGCGGGGCTTCCAGCCAAGGCCGGCATCTGGCCGAAGACACGCACCTTTCTGTGAGCCTCGGGGTTTGCCAAACCAAACCAGCGCATTTGACGGCTTTGGCGTAGCCAACAGGCAGGCTCGACCACCTGCCGCAAGCGCCGGGCCGCTGTGCTGTTGTCCAAGACACCTGAAGGCACGATCCTGGCCCCTACAACCACTCCGAATTCGGAGAATTCATGCTCGATACGTTGGCAACACGCCTTTACCAGTTTGTTCGGCGTCCCAGGTGGCCGGAGGTGGTGTCGCGGGAGATCGTTGTGTGGGCCTATCAGCGACTTCTGGGACGGGAGCCGGAGAGCGAGATCGTCATTACGGAGAAGATGAATTTGCGCTCGCCGTTCGCTGTCATTAAAGCGATTTTGGATAGCCCGGAATATGCGGCGCGCACGCCTTATATGGACAGTTACGCCGAGCCGCTCGAGGTCGAGTGGCAGGTCGAGCCCGATGTCGCGGCGGCGATGCTGGCGCACATCTCAGAGAGATGGCGGCAGCTCGGTGAGGAATGCCCGTATTGGTCTGTGCTGGCTGGCCCTGAATTCATGTCTGAAAACTCGGCCGAACGGCAACAGGCCTTTTACGACAGTGGTGCCGGTGATCTGCGGATGCTGCTTGCCACATTGTCGCGGGTGGGCCGACGGCCCGAGCAATTTCCGGTGGTATTCGAATTTGGTTGCGGTCTGGCTCGCGTCACGAGCCATCTCTGCAAACAATTCCACCATGTGATTGCCGCCGACGTCTCGCCCTCTCACCTTGCCATAGCGCGCCGTGCACTGAGTGAACGGGGCGCTGCCAATGTCGACCTCAAATGCGCGACCGCGGCGGATTTTGGCATGTCGGCACCCTACGATCTGTGGTTCAACCGGTTTGTCTTGCAACACAATCCGCCCCCTCTGATCGTTGCCGTACTTGAGCGGGCACTGACGTTGCTGCGGCCACGGGGTCTTGCGATCTTCCAAGTGCCGGTCTATTTGGCGGGTTATCGCTTCAAGATTGATGAGTATTTCCGACAATATGCCAATCATGGACCATTTGAGATGCATCTGCTGCCGCAACCGGTGATCCTTGACCTAGCGCACCGCGCCGGTTGTCGATTACTTGAAATCCGACAGGAAGATTCGGCAGGCGTGCCGTGGATTTCCCAATTCTTCACATTCGAGAAATCGTGATATTGGCGCGGAGGTTGTGGCGGCAAACTTGAAGGCGCGGCTTGTGCCTGGCGGCGCAGCTGAGCTGTTGTGACCCGGGTCAGTAAAAGCCGACGCAGCCGTTGACGTGGATGGTCTGGCCGGTGATGAAGCCGCCGTCGTCGCTGACCAGAAACAGGCAGGTTGCGGCGACCTCGTCGACATCTCCTTGCCGGCCGATCGCGAGGCCCGCGTCCACCTTGTGAAATCAATGGAAACGCATTCGAATCGCCGCTTAGTAATATACCGACCGCCCGGCCCCGCCGCTTGCCGACAGCAGCTCGCCCGAGACCGCCCAGGCCTTTTCCGAGGCGAGGAAGACCGCGACAAACGCGACCTCTGAGGCGTCCACCATGCGGCAGATGGCATTGCCGCGCGGCGAGTCCGGGGCAAAGTCCCGCCGCTCGGCCTCTTCCGGGGATACGCCGAGCTGAGTGGCGCGGGCGGCGAGCAGGCTCGGCGTGCGCTCGGTGCGGGTCGTGCCGGGATGAATGCAATTGACCGTGATCCCATGACGGCCCAATTGGACCGACAGCGTTTTTGTCATGTGCACCAGGGCGGCATTGCGGGCGCCGCCGCTGAGATTGCCGGCGTTGCGGGCGTTGCCGCCGCTGATGTTGATGATGCGGCCCCAACCCGCATCCTTCATGAACGGGATCACGGCGCGGGCACAGCGCAGCGCGCCCACATACTTGATGTTGAAATCCTCGATCAAATCCTCGTCGACGACGGTTTCGATCGGGCCGGTCGCGGTGGTCGAGCCGCCCGGGTGGGACCCGCTGTTGACCAGGATGTGCAGGCCACCCAGCTCCCGCGCCGCCTCGGCGACCACGCGCTCCACCTGCTCCTTGCTGGTAACGTCGGCGGCGAGGGGTAGGATGCGCCGGTTGGTCGCGGTGGCCAATTCCCGCGCCGTCGCCTCCAGATCCGCCTGGGTGCGCGCCACGATCGCCACATCGACCCCTTCGCGAGCCAATTCCCG
>DASQCY010000251.1:0-2666 GCA_035634495.1 Allostellaceae bacterium | reverse complement strand
TTTTTTCACCGACGCGCACCGGCGCTGGGGTGCCAGGATCTCGCTCGGCACCGGAGTATCGCGCATTCTTGGCGCAAACGGCCGGGTCGGCGGTGTCGAAACGACCGACGGCCAGCGTCTTCCCGCCGACCTCGTGCTGATCTGCATCGGTGTCATTCCCAACGCCGAGCTCGCCGATGAGGCCGGGCTCGCCGTCGACAACGGCATCGTCGTCGACGAACGCCTGGTCACCGCGGACCCGGCAATCCTCGCGATCGGCGATTGCGCCAACTTTCCGACCCCCTTCGCTGCCGGCCGGGTACGTCTCGAATCGGTGCAAAATGCCGTCGACCAGGGACGATGCGTCGCCGCGCACATCGCCGGCAAGCCGGCGGTTTATGACAAGGTCCCGTGGTTCTGGAGCGACCAAGGCGATCTGAAGCTCCAGATCGCTGGGATCACCGCCGGCCACGACACGGCGATCGTGCGAGGCGACCCGGACGGCGGCCGTTTCTCGGTATTCTGCTATCGCGGCGGCCGACTGATCGGGGTCGAGTCGGTCAACCAGACGGCCGATCACGTGGCGGCCCGCCGGCTCCTCGCCGGCGACCCCAAGCTCACACCCGAGCAGGCCGCCGACGAGAGTTACGATTTGCGGGCGCACACCCGCAATCTGTCCGCTCGATAAGGCCGTGAATTGGGACATCCTAATCCGCGGCGGCCTCGTCATCGACGGCAGCGGCCGGCCGGGCGAGATAGCTGATGTCGCCCTGCGCGGCGGCCGGATCGCGGCGGTCGGACGATCCCTTCCGGCGGGCTCGGCCAGGACGATCGATGCCGAAGGTCTCGCCGTCGCGCCGGGCTTTATCGACATCAAGACCCATTCCGATTTCACTCTGCCGATCAACCCCAAGGCCGAGAGCAAGGTAAGGCAGGGTGTGACAACAGAGATCGTCGGGCATTGCGGGTTCTCGGTCGCGCCGATCCTCCCCGGTAAGCGGCAGCTGGTCCAGGATTACCTGAGCGCCAGCGCGCCCTGGCTGCCGTTTCGCGAGACCACCTTTCGCGAGTACCTCAACGGCTTTCCGCAAACATCGGTCAACGCCGGCATGCTGGTCGGCCATCACACTCTGCGGCTCAACGTGATGGGCATGGAAGCGCGGCCGCCGAGCTTGGCCGAGCTCGAGCAGATGACGGCTCTGCTCGAAGAGGGGCTCGCGGCCGGTGCGCTCGGCTTGTCCTCGGGGTTGTTCACGCCGCCCAGCAGCTATGCCGACCGCGCCGAAATGGTCGCGCTCGGCAATGTATTGAAGCGTCGTAACGCTGCCTACTTCACTCACCTCCGCGACGAATCGAACAACATCATCGCGGCGGTCGAGGAAGCGATCGACATCGCCCGGACTTGCGGTGTCCATGTCGAGATCGTCCATCTCAAATGCTCGGGGCTCGACAATTGGGGCAAGGCGGCGCAGATCCTGGCGATGATCGACGCGGCGCGGCAGGAGGGCCTCGCCGTTGATTGCGACGCCTACCCCTATGCGGCGGGCAGCAATCCGCTCAAGAACCTGCTGCCGCAATGGGTTCAGTCGGATGGTCTGGAGGCGATGCTGGTGCGTCTCGCAACGGATGAGACACGGGCGCGGATCCGCACCGAAATCGAGCGCGAGGGACTCAACAACTGGGGCCGCATCCCGTCCTGGGACTGCGTGCAGATCTCTATCTCGCCCCATCTGCCGCAACACGCGGGGGAAACCATCGCCAGGCTCGCCGCAGGGCGCGGGCAAGACCCGGTCGACGTCGTCTGCGACTATCTGATCGAGGACAAGGGTGCGACCCGGGTGCTGATCACCTCGATCGCCGAGGAAGATATTCGCGAGATCGTGCGCTCGCCGGCTCTGGTCGGTTCCGACGGCAACTGTGTCGCCGATTACGGGGTCACGAGCCAAGGCATGCCGCATCCGCGCTTTTACGGGACCTTTCCGCGGATCATCGGGCATTACGTGCACGAGCAGCACCTGCTGCCGCTCGAACCTGCGGTCCACAAGATGACCGGTGCGACTGCGGCGGCATTGCGGCTGCGCGACCGAGGGCTGATCCGAGAAGGGTACCGCGCAGACCTCGCGATCTTCGACCCGGCCGACTTTAAGGACCGCGCGACCTATGCCGATCCTCACCAATATCCGACAGGCCGGCGAACGACGGTACTTGTCAACGGGGTCGTGGTCGTCGAGGACGCCAGCCACACCGGCGCAACCCCGGGCGTCGTGCTGCGCCGCGCGGCCGACGGCACCGTCGGCTGAAGTGCCCGGCCCGCCGGCTGCTCCGCGACTTCGCTGGTCACCGGGAATATACTGCGAAAAACCGGTTTTTGCACCGTTTCGGGACAGATCTCGCCCCGCAAGTGGCTGCAATCTCAGGGCATCGCAAGGCTAATTCCCTACGCGACCGAACAGGGAATTATATCGGTCGAACAGGGATTTAAATCTGCCTGATCAGAAACGATCACGGAAGGTCTGCTGAAGCGCCCTCACGGGCAGATATAGCCGGCGCCGCTCGGGTTCTTGAAGCAGCCGACCGACTCGGGGAAGAGGTGCTTGGGCAGCCACAGCACGACATCGGGCAGGAAAATCGCCGCTGCGATCGTCGCGAAGAACACGACATAGATCGATAGTGAGGCACGCAATGCC
>DASQCY010000250.1:0-5743 GCA_035634495.1 Allostellaceae bacterium | reverse complement strand
ACAGTGTGTGAGCGACTGTCGCGGCGCATCCGTTCGGGGATTGTCGGTGTCAATCTCGGGAAGAACCGCGACACCGATGATGCGGCCGGCGATTACACCCAGGGCATCCTTCGGGCGGCGCGGCTCGCGGATTATCTCGTCGTCAACGTCTCCTCACCGAACACGCCTGGGCTGCGCGAGTTGCAGCATCGGGCGAAACTCGGATCGCTGCTGGAGCGTCTGATCAGTGCGCGCGAGAAGACGGGTTGCCGAGTGCCGCTGCTGCTAAAGATCGCACCCGACCTGACATCCGAAGAGCGCCGGGACATCGCACAGGTCGCGCTCGAAGCCGGCACCGACGGCTTGATCGTGTCAAACACAACGGTGGAGCGCCTGCACGGTCTCCTCGGCCGCCACGTGCACGAGGCGGGTGGGCTCAGCGGCCGTCCGCTGTTCGCGCCGTCGACTGCGCTACTCGCCGAAATGTACCGGCTGACCCAAGGGCGCCTGCCGCTGATCGGGGTCGGCGGGATCGCGAGTGCGGAGGATGCCTACGCAAAGATACGTGCGGGCGCCAGCCTCGTGCAGCTCTATACGGCCCTCGTCTTCGCCGGCCCCGATCTCGTCAGACAGATCAAATCCGGGCTCGCCACCTTGCTGCGGAGTGATGGCTTCGCCTCGATCGCAGAAGCGGTCGGGACCGCGCAAGGTGCGCCGTCGGTAAGGCGGCCCGGTTCCCTGGTGGTTTCCTGATAGCTGCTGACAGCCCGTATCCACTCCCTGTTCGGTCTTAGGATATTCCATGATCGGCGCGAAAAATTCTCTGTTCGCTAAGTTAGGGAATTCCGGTCGCAAGTGTTTGATTTGACCACACCCTGGTGCGGGATTTGGCGGTCTGGCCAGGACATTTGGCGAATTCGCTGTATTCCTGGTCACCGGGAATTTCGCGGGCAATGTCGGTTAGAAGCTCGCCGCGCCGCGTGAGATCGCGACGGCACCGGTGCGCGACACTTCGACCAGTCCGAGGGGCTCCATCAAGGTGATGAAGGCGTTGAGCTTTTCGCTCGACCCCGTCATCTCGAAGACGAAGCTTTCGGTCGTCGAATCGACGACACGGGCCCGGAAAATGTCGGCGAGACGCAGCGACTCGATCCGCGTCTCGCCTTTGCCCATGACCTTGATCAGCGCCATCTCGCGCTCGACGAAGGGTCCTTCGTCGGTCAAATCGTGAACCCGGTGGACCGGAACCAGACGCGACAGCTGCGCCTTGATCTGCTCGATGATCATCCGTGTTCCCGAGGTCACGATGGTGATCCGCGACAGCCGGTTGGTGCGGTCGACCTCGGCGACGGTCAGGCTCTCGATATTGTAGCCGCGCCCGGAAAACAGCCCGATGACGCGGGCCAACACTCCCGGCTCGTTGTCAACGAGGACTGCGATGGCGTGTCGCTCGAGATCGGCCACGCGCGGATCTCAAACGAGAACCATGCCCTCCTCCGAGACCGGCTTCTCGGCCTCGTCCTCGGGCCCGAGCAGCATCTCGTTGTGGGCGGCACCGGAGGGGATCATCGGGAAGCAATTTTCCGCCGGGTCGACCGCGACGTCGAGAATTACGGCGCGGTCAACCGCGAGCATCTCGCTGATCGCCGAGTCGACTTCAGCCGGGCGCTCCACCCGCAGCCCGACCGCACCGAAAGCTTCCGCCAACTTGACGAAATCGGGGAGGGCTGCTGTGTAGCTCTCCGAGTAGCGACCGCCGTGCAGCAGCTCCTGCCATTGCCGCACCATGCCCATGTACTGGTTGTTTAGGATGAACACTTTGACCGGCAGCCGGTACTGGGCGGCGGTCGACATTTCCTGGATGTTCATCAGGATCGAGGCTTCGCCGGCGATGTCGACGACGAGCGCCTCCGGGTGGGCAATCTGGACACCGATCGCCGCCGGCAGGCCATATCCCATCGTGCCGAGGCCGCCCGAAGTCATCCAATGGTACGGCTCGTCGAACTTGAAGAACTGCGCGGCCCACATCTGATGCTGGCCGACCTCGGTGGTGATGTACACGTCGTGCTCGCGGGTCAGCGCATAAAGCCGCTCGATCGCATATTGCGGCTTGATCAGGTCGCGCCTGCTCCTGTCGTAACGGAGGCAATCGCGGGCGCGCCAGCCGTCGATCGTCCGCCACCACTCCGCGCGCTCTGCACCGGCGGTGCGGCGCGACGATTTGGGCCATGCACCGAGGATCGCCGACAGTGCCGCGCCGACATCACCGATGATCGGCAGGTTGACGCGCACATTTTTGTTGATCGAAGACGGGTCGATGTCGATGTGGATCTTGCTCGAGCCAGGCGAGAAGGCGTTCAGTCGACCGGTCACCCGATCGTCGAAGCGCGAGCCGACGGCAATCATCAGGTCGCAGTCGTGCATTGCTAAATTCGCCTCGTAGGTGCCGTGCATGCCGACCATGCCGAGGAAATGCGGGTCCGCTGCGGGAAAGGCGCCAAGCCCCATCAGGGTCAAGGTGCATGGCGCATCGGTCAGTCGCACCAATTCGGCAAAACGTGCGCAAGCCTCGGACCCGGAATTGATCAGGCCGCCGCCGCCGTAGAAGAGCGGCCGCTTTGCCGCGCCGATCATCTCCACAGCCTCGACGACCCGGTCCGGATCGGGTTGGAGCTGTGGGCGGTAGCTTTTGTGGTGTCCCTGCTCCGGCTCGCTGTAAGGACCGGGAGCAAACAAAATGTCTTTGGGCAGATCAACGACGACCGGTCCCGGCCGACCGCTCTTCGCGACATAGAAGGCCTCGTGCAGCATGCGCGCCAACTCGCGCACATCCTTGACCAGGTAGTTATGTTTGGTGCAGGGCCGCGTGATGCCGGTGGTATCGGCCTCCTGGAAGGCGTCGTTGCCGATCAAATGCGTCGGCACCTGCCCCGTCAGGCAGACGATCGGGACGGAGTCCATCAGTGCGTCGGTGAGCCCGGTGACCGCGTTTGTCGCACCAGGGCCGCTCGTCACCAGCACCACGCCGACCCGCCCGGTCGAGCGCGCATAGCCCTCGGCCGCATGGACAGCGCCTTGCTCGTGGCGCACCAGGATGTGGCGCAACGCATTCTGTTTGAAGAGCGCGTCGTAAATCGGCAGGACCGCGCCGCCCGGATAGCCGAAAACGACATCGACGCCCTGATCAACCAGCGCCCGAATGACGATTTCTGCTCCGCTCAGCGGTTCGGCCGACATGGCGGCCTCCTTTCCCGGCAATAAACCGCCGCGGACTCGCTGCCCAGGGCGGAGGCGCACCCTAGTCAGCCCGATTTATCCGGTCAACACGGACTCGCGGACAAACCGGAGCGAGAAGCGCAGCAAATCTTGCGAAAATTGCTCGGCGAGGGTCAGGTCCGGAGCGGTTTGATGGCGAAACCACGTCGTCTGCCGTTTGGCATATTGCCGGGTTGCGCGCTGCGCCGCCGCGATCGCAGCTTCGAGCGGCATCTCGCCGTGCAGGTAGCGCAATAGTTCGCTCAGCCCGACCGCCTTCATCGCCGGCAAATCGGGATCGAGATCGCGGCGGGCGAGCGCTGCCGCCTCGCCGAGCGCGTTTGCTTCGATCATCCGTACGAAACGGGCGTCGCATGCGGAATAGAGCCTTTCCCGCGGCGGCATGAACAGGATCGTCGCAAACCGGTACGGAGATGACGAATGGAGCTGGCGTTGCCACGCCGTGAGCGGGATTCCGGTGGCGCGGACGACCTCGTAGGCCCGCACGAGGCGTTGCCGGTCTCCGGAGAAGAGGCGCTGGGCGCCGGCAGGGTCGAGCCGCGCCAACCGTTCGCGGAACACTACACCGCCCAAGCACCGATGGAGATCGACGGCCTCGTGCCGGATTTCTTCGGGGATTTCAGGAACCGGGGCCAGACCTTGCTCGATGGCACGAATGTAAAGGCCGGTGCCGCCGACCAAAATCGGCAGCCGCCCTGCTCTTGTCGCGGCGGCGATTGCGTTTAGGGCGAGTGCGCGCCAATGCGCAACGGAGCCGCGCTCGCTGGCATCGAGAAAGCCGTAGAGCCGATGCGGCACGCGTTGTTCGGCAGCCTTGTCTGGACGCGCTGTCAGGATGCGCAGATCGCGATAGATCTGCTGGCTGTCGGCGTTGATGACGGCGCCGCCTAGGGTGTCGGCCAACGCCAAGGCCAACGTCGATTTGCCGCTCGCGGTCGGACCGGCGATGACGAGGACGGGCGGCGAGCTGTCCCTGCATAGGCCCGTCGGCTTGCAGCCAGGAAGGTTTCGGGAGTAGGACGCCGGCTCATGCGGCTGGTCCTCACCTTGATCGCCGGGCTCCGCGGCAGGTCGAGTCTGCCCCGCCTCGCGTCGGCCATCGTCGAAGCCTTGAAGATCGGATGCGAGCCGATGTGGCTCGCCCCGGATGAGGCCTGTGATCTGGTCCTCGACGCGACTTGCCCGGTGCGGGTCGAGGAGACGGCCCGCACCTTGATCAAGGGCGCCGGAATCGATGTTCTCGTACAACCGATCGCGGGTCGACGCAAACACCTGCTAGTCGCCGATCTGGAGTCGACGATCATCGAGAACGAGATGCTCGATGACCTCGCTGAACGCCTTGGGATTCGCCCGCGAGTTGCGGAAATCACCCGTCGAGCGATGAATGGCGAAATCGACTTCGTCGCGGCGCTCCAAGCGCGCGTTGCCCTGCTCAAGGGAACGGGAGCTCGGGTGCTCAAGGAAGCAGCTGCGCAGATTCGGCTGACGCCGGGTGCGCGTGCGCTGGTCGCGACGATGCAGCGCGCGGGCGCTGCGACGGCGCTCGTATCGGGCGGGTTCACGGTTTTCGCCGAACCGGTCGGGGCGGCACTCGGTTTCGACCGCGTCGTCGCCAACCGGCTCGATCTCGTGCGAGGACGGATCGCCGGTACTGTGCAGCCGCCGATCGTGACCCGCGATACCAAACGCGAAGCGCTCCTGACTCTCACGGCCGAGTTCGGTCTCGCGCCGGCACAAACAATCGCCGTCGGTGACGGTGCCAACGACCTGCCGATGCTGGCTGCCGCCGGTATCGGGATCGCCTTTCACCCCAAGCCTGTCGTGGCAGAGATCGCGCGTTGGCGCCTCGACCAGGCCGATCTGACCGGTCTGCTCTACGCCCAAGGATATCGAAAAGACGAGATCGTCGCGTGAGGATCGCGTCGCAGCAAGCGCCTAGCCCTGATCGAGCCGCAGAGCGACGAAGCGGAGATCGCCTTGACGCTCAACCAGCAGGAGGATCGATTTCCGTCCGGATTTCTTTGCTTCGTCGATTCTGCTGCTGATCTCGCCGGGGTTGCTCACTTCCTCTTGCGCAGCTTCCATGATCATGTCGCCGGGACGCACCCCTTTGGAGGCCGCCGGGCTGTCCTTGGCGACCTCGACCACGACAACGCCTTTCGAATCGTCAGCAAGAGAATACTTCTCCTTGAGCTCCGGCGTGATACTCGACAACGTCAGGCCGAGCGTCTTGACGATGCCGGCCTGATCTTTACCACCTGTTTTGGGCGGTTCCTGGGTACTCGCCTGCTGCTGATCGCTCTCCTCGAGCCGGCCGATCTTGACTTGAACGGTGGTTTCCCCGTGCTTACGCCAGACGGTGACCGGCACAGTCTTGTCGACCGGCGTCTCGGCCACTAGACGGGGCAGGCGTTTCATGTCGCCCACGGGTCGGCCGTCAAAGCTCATCACGACATCGCCGGCCTGGATGCCGGCGGCCTGGGCGGGT
>DASQCY010000249.1:0-1971 GCA_035634495.1 Allostellaceae bacterium | reverse complement strand
GAGATCGCCGGCATGAACCAACGAGGCATAGCTGATGATCCGGCCGCTCTGCTCCTGCAGCTGCTCGTAGGTTTCGATAGCGGCGCCGAGCGCAGCCCCCGACAGATCGGCGAGGCGCCCCTGATAGCGCTCGCGAAAGGCTTCGGCATCATCGGCGAGCTGAGCGAGATCTCGCGCCAGCGGCTCACTGTCGCGACCGGGATAGAGGTCGGAGAGATCCCACTCCGGTAAGTCGGCGACCGCAGTCTGCCGCTGCTCCACCGCCGCTCCGGTCGCCGCCTGTACCTGCATGATCGCTCCCTCGTCAGACCTGCGCGAGCGCCATCGGCTCGCGATCGAAGGCCGGCATGATCTCCTCGGCGAAGGTGCGCAGGCCGACGACTGAAGCACCTGGGGCAGCGAACAACACATTCTCGACCCCGCCCGCCTCGAGACGCTTCAACCGCGTGATGATCTCCTCCGGCGTGCCGAGCAGCGGCGCGTCGTCGAGCACGAACGACTCCTCGTCTTCTTTGATATGCGCGTAGTGCTCCGCACCCGGGCCGCGGGCAAGGTCGCCGATATTCTTCAACACATTCCGACGGGTGACGACCGCTCGCTTGCGCTCCTCTTCATTATGGACGATCTGCAACCCGCGGGTTACCCCGACCATCATGGGGTCGTAAGGCCGGCCGGTCCGTTCGCATTCCTGGCGAAAGGTCGCGACGCGATCGATGATCAGATCGGTCGGCGCGATCTGATCGAGCAGCAGATTGTATCCCTCGCGCGCTGCCCGGCGGATCGAGTCCGCGCTCCCCGCACCAAGCCAGAAGGGGGGATGGGGCTGCTGGATCGGGCTCGGTTCGACGACGACATTGTCGAACCGCCACCGCTTGCCGTGATATGAGAACCGGCCTTGCGTCGTCCACGCCATGCGGATGACTTCCATCGCTTCGTCAAACCGTTCGGTCGCCTCCTCGGGCGGGATGCAGAATCCGGAGAATTCGTAGCTGCGGTAACCCTTGCCGACGCCGAAATCCAGGCGGCCGTTCGACAACAGATCGAGTGTAGCCGCCTGCTCGGCGACGAGGACCGGGTTGTGCCACGGCAATACGACGACAGCGGTGCCGAGGCGGATGCGTTCAGTGCGCGCCGCCAGATAACTCAGCAAGCTCATCGACGCCGAGACCTGGCCAAAGCCGGTAAAATGGTGTTCGACCAGAAACACGCTCGAAAAGCCGAGCCGCTCGGCCTCCACCACATAGTTGATGAAGTCGTGATAGGCATAGCTGTCGCCGGCCGGTCCGCCGCGTGCGCGCGCCCCGCCGAACAGTCCGAATTTCATGCTCGGCCTCCAAAAGTCTCGTGACGGCATATATGTCGGCGACCCGACCGGGTCGAGGCCGACCCTTACAAGCCCATCGGCAAAGAAGGCATAGGATGGCATCACCGATCAAGCTCTCTCACGTCGTTCTCCAAACCAACAAACCGCGCGAGTTACGCTAATGGTATTGCCAGGTTCTGGGCGCCGAAATCGTTCATGAGAACGACTTCATCTCGTTCATCAGCTATGACGACAAGCACCATCGCGTCGCCTTCCTCAATCAAGGGCGGCCTCGCACCGCGCGAGCCGGGCGAACGCGAGAGCGGCGATTTCCGCGCCGGCAAGGGAGCCGGATTGCACCACATGGCCTTTACCTTCAAGAGCCTTAACGAGCTGCTCGACACCTATACGCTTGCTCAAGGCAAGCGGTATCCGTCCTTATTGGTGCATCAATCATGGTTCGACGACCTCGATGTACTACCGCGACCCGGACAACAATCAGGTCGAGCTCTTGATTTTCGATGATATTCGGGACGGCAAGGCCTATATGCGGTCGCCCCCCCTTGCCAAGAATCCGATCGGCGTCCCTTTCGAGCCCGACTCGTTCGTCACGCGCCTCAAGGCCGGGTCCAGCGCCAAGCGACTCGTTCGGATCGAGTAACCGCCGC
>DASQCY010000248.1:0-6237 GCA_035634495.1 Allostellaceae bacterium | reverse complement strand
AAGTCAACGGCGCCACGACCGGGACTCAGTTCAACCTGCCAACCGCCGGCGTCGGAGCCTTCGGCGGCGGAAATGTGCTGTGGAGGGTCGGCCAGCAGGTACTGCTCTACGCCGATGGCGGTAAGACCGTGACGCTCAGAGCCGATCGCAACTCTGCAACCGGCTCCGCCACGCCCATCGTGATGAGCCTTTCAGGTCATCTACAGTAGGGTTTGTCATCGCCTGTCAACGCGCTTCCGTCGTCGCGACCCGGCACCAATCCTCTTTCCTGTCGAACCGGATCGAAACCGCAAGACGCTGCCGCCAATGCGCGGCATAGGCTGCCGCGACGGCAGGGGAGGAGATCAGGTTCAGGTTCTCCGAGTTCGCTGCGGCGCCACGGGTCCAGTTGTAGGAGCCCGTCAGGGTGATGGCACCGTCGATGACCATGGTCTTGGCGTGCGCAATCCGAGCTTGATCATCGATCCAGATCGGCACGCCAGCGGCGGCGAGCGGTCCCACAGCACTGTTGCGCTCGCAGGGTGTTGTCTTGTCGGCGATCAGCCGAACGTCGATGCCGCGCTCCTTGGCGCGTATCAGCGCCTCGACGATGCTCGACCCATTGGTGAGGCCGTAAGCGCCGACTAGGATCTGACGCTCGGCATTGCCGATCGCGCGGTCGGCGAAGTCGGCGCAGTTTTCCTCGGGCGAGAAGCAAACCGCCACCGCCGCCCCCGATGAGAGCGACGAGACCGGCACAGCGGGAGAGAGCGCGGCGAGGGTCAACGATAGGGCGGCGACGAACACACGGCTCTTCTAGCCGAATATGATTAATATTTGCTTAACGCGGCTCATAAATCTGAGCGGCCCCGAGTTGGCCAACGGCGGATGACCTGGCGGCCGAGTTCAGGCGCTTTCAAAGCGCGAGGAGGGCGCACCACCGCAAGGGTTCCCAGAAGGCGCAGTTCGCGTGGTCTAAGAAAGGACCCCGTGAGAAAGCGAGTTATCCGAAACCCGCCTGAGACGCGTTGATAAACACAACCGGTTCGTCCTGTTCGCCACGGCCGCCTTCTGGATTATTGGTCGCGCTTCTGGCTTTGCCGGAGAAGGCTCGAAACGAGCCCGGGGAGCGAGGGTACCTCACCCGGACGGAACTCGATCGGCCGGCACGACGCCATCGCCACGAGGCCAAGACGCGCCATCTTTTGCGCCGCGTAAGCGCTCTCCGCGGCGCTGGCGCTCAACTGCTCCAGGACGGCGCCGCCGAGCTGCTGGACGATCACTCCGCCGACGACATCGACGGCGCCGACCAGCCCGGCACCGCTTGCCAGTCGGCGCAACAGATGGACGGTGCCGGTGAGGCCGGGGCGCTGGCCGTAAATCTCGGCGATCTCGCGAATGAGCCGCGTCGCTCGTGCGGCAAAGAGCAGCGTGTCGAGCAGCGCGGTCGGGCTGATCGCGTTAATCGCGAAGGCCTGCGCCGCAGCGCGGCGGATTGCTGCCTGCGCCAGCTGATCCGCTGGTGTCAGCACAAAGCGTGAGAAAAGCTCAAGCGCATCTCGCCCGGTATGATGGGGTTCGAGGACGGCGCGATAGCTATTGACCGCTTCGCCCAGTAAGGGGTCGCGGGCAACGATTGCCGCCGCGGCGTCGATCTCCACCTTGAGCTCGCTCGCCAAGGCCGATGGGATCAGGCGCCTGAGGCGCTCGGCCGAGCGCAGGCGAAACAGCCCGCGCAGCTCCGCCGTCAGCCAATAGAGAGTTCCGCCGGCACCGGCTGCGACTGCCGCGGCTGCCAGCATGCCAACGCCCGTGCCGTGCGCGAAGGCGCCATCGACGAATTGCAAGAGGTCGATCCCGACTACGCCGACCACGAGAATGCCGAGCCCAGTCATCGCGACCGAGAAAGGCGACGGAAAGCCGCGCGCCGTCGGCAGCGGGAGGCTCGGTTCCGAAATAGCCGGCAAACTGAGGTCGAGCCGGCCGGTCTGCCCGGTCTCGACGACGCGTGGGCGCAGCCGCTCGCGGATCGGCTCGGTTTCGGTCGTCATGCGAGGGCGTCTCCCAGCAGAAAATCGAGTGCCTTGTCGAGATTGATATGGGGGACACCGTCCCCGGCCGCAGGTGCGATGCGCGGCGGTTGGAACACCGGGAACTCGGTGAAGCGCTCCCCCCAGAACCCTCCGGGCGGCGGCGTCACCGGCACGATTCCAGGGAAAAAGCGGATCCGCCGTTCGCCGCCTTCAGGCAAGCCGATCACGACATCGACCTTGCGTCCGTCTATCACGTCGGTGCCGTCCTCGGTGCAACGGATCGACGCGATTGCTGTGGCTGCAACCCGCGCATGCGCCGCTTGGGCGCGGAGTGTGGGCACGGCGACGAGATTAGCCATCAGCGCCTCGAGATGGTCGCGCTGCAGCGCGGGCACGTGATCGGCTTTGGTCGCGGCAAAGAGGACGCGGTCGATGCGCGCGCCGAACAAGAGTCGCAAGAGACTGCGCCTGCCGAAACGGAACACCGCAAGAATCGTCTCGAGCGTGAGGCGTTGATCGGCGAAGGCATCCTCCCCGTCGTTCAGCGCGCGTAGCACGTCGACGAGAACAATCTGACGATCGACGCCGCGAGCCAGCTGCGTGAAAAACGGCTGAACGACATTCCGCTTGTAGGATTCGAAACGGGCTTCCATCAATGCCGCCAGGCTGTCTTCTCGCGTACCCGCGCCAATTGCCAGCGGCATCGGACAAAACGACAGCTGCGATAGATCGGCAATCTGCCCCGGGTTCAAGAACCGCCCGGGCTGCAGCAGGCTCAGCTGCTCCTGGGTTCGACATGCCGCAAGAAAGGCCCGGTAGAGACTGTGCGCCCGCTGCACCACTTCCGGATCTGCGGCGCTGTCCGCCGGGTGGCGCGCTAGAAAGTCGAGCCAGTCCCGGGCAAGCAGAGCGCGTACGCCGTGCCGCGCCCGCTCGAGGGTTGCTCGCGACCAATCGCGGTAGCTCTGACGCAGAAGCGGCAGGTCGAGCAGCCATTCGCCGGGATAATCGAGGATCTCGAGGCTGAGCTCGGCGGTGCCGCCGGCGGCTCGGCCCAGGAAGCCCGTCGGGGTGAACCGCAGCGACAGATTGGCACCGCGCACATCAGTCGTGCTCGGCGGCCAATGTGGCGGGTCGGCCGCAAGCGCGGCGATCGCTTCGCGAACTGGAAATGGAGCGACGGTTTCGGCTCCGGGCGCGCGCGGCCGGATGGCGCGCAAGCGCCGCTCTGCCGCGGCGCGCAGGAACGGCAGGCGGGCCGGATGACCGGCGGCGCTCAACAGGTTGTGGACGAGGCTGGTAATGAACGCAGTCTTGCCTGACCCGCTGAGCCCGGTGACGGCGAGCCGCACGGTCCGGTCACGCAGAAGCCCGGTCAGCGGCGCCAGACGGTCGGACCGGAGCAGGGGCAACTCTGTCGCCGGCAGCTACCCGGGCGGCTTCATTGCGACATCGAACATGACGTTGGGCAGGATCTCGCGGATGACGCCGCGCAGCGTCGACTCGTCCGCACCGGTCGCCGCCGCGATCACGCGGCGCGATCCACGCCGCAGCACGCGCGCGGTGGCGCGGCCGTCGCGGCCCGGACGGATCGTCGCGAACGCGTCAGCCGGTTCGATCCGTTTCAAGATGCGCTTCAGCGCCTGCAGCCCTTCGACGGTTTCGATGTCGTGGACTGGCGTCTCCGAGGTCTCCGGCTCCTGTTCTTCCTCAACCGCAGCATCGACCGCTTCGACGGGTCGATAACGCGCGAACGACTGGTAGATCGCGCGGCCCGCCTCGGCGTCGATGCGCGACTGCAATTCCCAGCTTTCGCCGCGCGCCGACAGCTCGGTGATCAGCGCGAACATATCGTCGCAATCCTCCTCATGAGAGCAGGTCAAAAAGGCGAGACGTCCGTCATGTTCCACGACCCGGTCGTCATCCTCGGCAAAACCGAGCTCGGCCAGTGCGTTATCGAGCGCACGGCGCGAAGCAACGAGCAATGTGGTCACGTGCAGGCGGCGACCGCTCTCCGCCGGATCCTTCTCCGCCATGAGATTTCCTCCGCATCACTGCGGTCGATTCTATGCGGCGATCGGCAGGCGCGCGATGAAAAATACAAGCTGCTTGGCCCTGCGGCGAAAACGCCGAGGGACATCGGCAATTCTGCCTCAAAGTTGGCGCATGCCATTGCAGTTTAGCCTGGGTAGAGGTGGCATGCTCCCAGCTTCCCGCTAATTCCCGGTAAATTCCCGGTTCCGGCGATCCATTCCCGGTTCGAGGCGCAAAAATTCCCGGTTCCCCGTCACGGGAATTCTCCAACAACCAGTTGTTTTTGCTATGTTTTGGTCGGCGAGGACGGGGTCGAACCGAAAAAATTCCCGGTTTTTCCCGTCGAACCGGGAAACGGCACCCCTCAGCCGGGCCGGCGCTCGCCGCTGCGATTGAGGCGGATGTCGCGGTGGACGCCGACATTGAGCAGGAGGCCGAAGCCAAGCATCACTGCGAGCATCGCCGTGCCACCATAAGAGATCAGCGGCAGCGGCACGCCGACGACCGGGATAAGGCCCATCACCATCGCGATGTTGATGAACACAGAAAGGAACAAGTTGGTAGCGATCCCGAGGCCCAAGAGGCGGCCAAAGTGATTACGGCTCCGGAGCGCGATCGCAAAGCCGTAGACGATGATCATCGAATAGAGTGCCAGGAGCCCGAGCCCACCGACGAGACCGAACTCTTCGGCCAAGGTTGTGAAGATGAAATCGGTCTGCTTCTCCGGCAGAAAGCTCAGATGGCTTTGGCTGCCCTGCAGAAAGCCTTTGCCGAATAGCCCGCCGGAGCCGAGCGCGATCTTAGATTGCAGGATGTGGTAGCCAGCGCCGAGCGGGTCGCTGTCCGGATCGAGGAAGGTATAAATGCGGTTCTTCTGGTAATCGCGCAGAAGATGCCAGACCCCCGGTAACGCAGCAGCGGCTGCAGCCGCCGTCAACGCGAAGTAGCGCAGGCGTACCCCGGCGATGAAGTACAGCACGGCGCCGCCCATCAGCAACATGACCGCGGTACCGAGATCGGGCTGTTTGAGGACCAGCGCCGCCGGCACGCCGACCGTCAGCGCAGGCAGGATCAAATAACGGATGCGCCCGATCTCCTCGCTCGAGAGGCTATGGAAATAGCGCGCGAGGGCGAGCACCACAGCGACGTTCATCAGCTCGGAAGGCTGCAGCTGGATCACTCCGAGATCGATCCAACGTTGGGCTCCCATCCCGACAAAGCCCCGCAGATCGACGGCGACCACCAGGGCCAGAACGATGGCATAAACCCAAGAGGCCGCGCGGAACCAGTGCCGGATGTCGACGAGCGCCGCACCGACCATTAGGATCAGCGCGATCGCAAAACGGACCGTCTGCTTGGCGGCCCAGGGTTCCATGCTGCCGTCGGCCGCCGAATACAGCGCCGCGATGCCGAAGCCCGCCGCCGCGCAGATCAGCAGAATCAGCCCCCAGCTGATGCCGCGAATGCTCTGCCAAAGCCTCGGCTCGCTTCGGCCGAGGTCGATGGAAAGATTCGCCACGGCTCAACCGCCCGGCGCATCCGCGCGAGGTGGAGACCTGTCGAGCGGGTTGAGCTGCGCCACGGTATCACCGCCGGGCACCCGCCGGGCAGGGTCACGGCGCTGCACCTCGCGCAGCACGTCGCGGCAAATCGGCCCGGCCACCTCGGAGCCGTGGCCACCTCCCACGCCACCGTGCTCCACCACGGTCGCGCACACATAGCGCGGCGCACCTACTGGCGCGAAGCCGACGAACAGCGCGTGATCACGCTCCTTCCATGGGATTTGACTGATCTTGCGCAGCCCGTGCTCATGCTCGTACTCGGTGATCGCCCGGACTTGCGAGGTGCCCGACTTGCCACCCATGGCAAGGCCGGGATCGGTGATGCGCTCGGCATAGGCCGTGCCGCCCTGCTCGTTGACAACCGCGTTCATCCCGTCAACAACGAGGGCGAGGACGCCCGGGCTGACGCCGAGCGTGGGAAAGTCGGGTGGTATCCGGTCGCCACCCGGCGGCAGCACGCCGTCGCTGCGCACCAGGCGCGGCACGACTGCCCGGCCGGTGACGAGCCGGGCGGTCATGATGGCGATCTGCAGCGGGGTGGCCAGCACAGATCCCTGGCCGATCCCGGCGATCACGGTCTCGCCTTGCGACCAGGCGGTCCCGGAGGTCGCCAGTTTCCACTCCCGGCT
>DASQCY010000247.1:0-2353 GCA_035634495.1 Allostellaceae bacterium | reverse complement strand
GTCGAGAGCGAATTCCTTCGGCGCGTCGAAAACCGCGTCGTGTGCCGGGCCGCCGTCGCCGCTGTAACCGCGCGCACCGGTGCCAGCCACGGTGTTGATGACGCCGGTGCTGGGGTTGACCGCCCGCAACGTGCTGCCTTGGCGCTCGAGGATGTAAACGGTTCCGTCGGTTGCCACCTCGACCGCACGAGCGCCGTGGATGCCGGCCGCCGTTGCGGGTCCGCCGTCGCCGCTGTGCTGCGCCTCGCCGGTTCCGGCGAAGGTCGAGATCGTCCCCGTGGCGAGGTCGACGACGCGAACCCGGTGGTCGGCGACATCGGCAATGAACAGCCGACCTTGCGCGGGATCGAGCGCCAAGCCGTTCGGCTCGACCATTCCCGCTCGTGAAGCCGGGCCGCCGTCGCCATTGAACCCGGCAACGCCGTTGCCGGCAAACGTCGTGATCACGCCCGAGGTGCGGTCGACTCGGCGGACGCAATGATTGTGGCGGTCGGCGATGTAGACGTTTGCCACCTTGTCGATCGCGATGCCGTAAGGTTCGTTGAGCCGGGCGCGGGTGGCGGGGCCGCCATCCCCGGCATAGCCGGCCTCGCTGGAGCCGGCGAAGGTCGAGATGATGCCGGTCCGCGCATCAACACGCCGGATGCGGTGATTGAACGTATCTGAGAAATAGAGATTGCCGTCCACGTCGAAGCCGACATCGAACGGCCCGTTCAGAAGGGCTCTTTCTGCCGCTCCGCCATCCCCGGCAAAGCCCCGCTCGCCGGTGCCGACTGCCGTCGTGATAATCCAGGACTGACTTGGCATGAGCGGCCCCCTCTGGTTGAACGGAGCGATCTTAGCATCGCTTTCCGAGCCGGCGACCGCCGATGTAAGCTACCCAGTATCCCTTGCACGAGTGACGGCATGCCCTCCCCCCACACTATGACCCTTCGCTCACTTCCGGCTGCAGCGATCCTCGCGGCGATGCTGCTCGGCCCGGCGGCGGCCGATCCCCCCGAGATCGCTTCGCTAACCGGACAGCTGCTGATCGCGTCACCCAATATCGGCGACCCGCGCTTTGCCCACACTGTCATCCTGATGGTGAAACACGATAAGGACGGCGCACTCGGCATCACCATCAATCGGCCGGTCGGCGAGCGCTCGATCGCGAGCCTGCTAGAAGCACCCGGCGAGGACGTCTCGGGTATCGAGGGCACTCTGCGCATCTTCGCCGGCGGTCCGGTGCAACCGGAGGTCGGCTTTGTCATCCACAGCGCCGAATACCGGCGCGACGAGACCCTTGAGGTCGACGGACATGTGGCAATGACTGCGAGCCGTCAGGTCTTGCGTGACATCGGTCACCATCGCGGCCCCCAGAAGAGCCTCTTTGCGCTCGGCTACGCGGGTTGGGGACCAGGCCAGCTCGAAGGCGAACTGGCCCGCCACGACTGGTTCACCGCGCCCGAAGAACCCAAGCTGATCTTCGACGACGATCGAGCCAATCTGTGGGAGGACGCGATGGCGCACCGCACTCGCGAGCTTTAATGCGACATCAGGACCGGCAATGTCATGCTGCGCAGGATCGAGCGGGTGGCGCCGCCGAGCAATAGCTCGCGCACCCGGGAGTGCCCATAGGCACCGATCACGAGGAGATCAGCGCCGAGATCGGCGGCACGCGACAGTAGCACATCGCCGGCCGGAATGCCGGCCGAGACGGTGCGCTCGATCGTGGCCTTGACGCCGTGGCGCGCCAGATGCAGCGAGATGTCGGCGCCGGGAAGCTCTCCGTGCGCATCCGGTCCTTCGCGCGCATCGATCGTCAGCACGGTCACGAGGTCTGCCGCCGTCAGCATCGGCATCGCATCGTTGACGGCGCGGGTCGCCTCGCGGGTCGCGTTCCAGCCGATCAGCACGCGGCGACCGACGGTTTCGAAATGCCCGGCATAGGGCACAACAAGGACCGGCCGACCCGAGGCCAGGGCCACGAGCTCCGGACGCGGCCTGATCAGGTCCGCGTCGCCACGGTCTGGATCGAGCTGGCCGAGGATCGTCAGATCGACATAGCGGGCGTGCAGAGCGGGATCGGATTCCGCACCGACGGCAGCTACGCGCCACTCAGCGGATAGGCCGCGCAGGCTTGCGGCGTGTTCGAACGCCTCGCGCTCCTTCTCGCACACCTCTTGCGACTTCTCGCGCAACTCGCGGAAGAACGGGTCGAGCCGTGCGGGGTCGTAATAACCGAAGTGCCTCGGCGCCTCGGGAATCGGGAGCGGATAGAGCCCGACGAGGTGCGCGGCAAAACGCTCCGCAAGCGCTGCCGCGAGGTCCATGCGCCCGCGCGACGCCGTCTCGGAATCGAGGACGACCAGCA
>DASQCY010000246.1:0-3574 GCA_035634495.1 Allostellaceae bacterium | reverse complement strand
GTGGCGGGAATTCGACCGCTTTCTGCGCATCATGTGGCGGGTGAGCCGGCACCGTCCGGAAATGCGCCGCCACGTCTGGTCGCTGCTGCTCGAATGCGTCCTGTGGCGCCCGCGCCTGGTGCGCACCGCGATGGTGATGACCGTTTTCTACGTCTCGCTCGGCCCGTTTAGCCGCTACGTGATAGAGCAGATAAAAGGCAAACTGGCCGAATTCGACGCGGCCGGGCAATCCTTGTCCATGACGGTGCGCGAACCGGCGGAATAGTCGCCGATAGGAAGCCCAACGAAAAACCACCGCGGCAAGCCGCGGCGGCTTCTCGATCCGGAACTATGGAGTTACGGCGAGACGATCTCGAAGCCGCGGGTTTGCGGTGTGTCGGCTCAAACGTCGGGAAGATGCGTTATGTTATCGACGTCGCGTGGCAAATGCCGATTCAGAACTGGTCAGGTCGCGCTACCCTTTCCGCAGAAGGTGATCGCCAAGGTTGCGTATGCGGAGATATAGCAAACCGAGGTTTAGGCCGTGGTCCCTCTGATTGGTTATGTCGACCGGTTCTCGGCGCGCCCTGGCGAGCGGATCGCGGTCAAGGTCTCCGGCCAATTGGATCGACCGTCGAGCCGACCTCGTGCGAATCATCCATGCCGACCTCAAAACCTTACGGCCGGCAGGCCGTGTTCAAAGACCGGGAATTACTTCGATTTGAGCGCACGAAAGCGCCTTAGCTGATGGCCACCGACCGGGGACCTTCCCCATCATGGCCTCGACCCGCTGGTCAAGGGTTCGGCTCTTTTAACCGCAGCACAACTCGCGCATCACCACATGCGCGACGAGCCGGCCCAGCGCTTGGTACGACCTTGAGGGGCGCCTCTCCACCCTCGTCGCCGTCCCGCTTTCGCACCTTGAACAGCTCTTCATCCCCCATTCCGGTCATTGGTCGACGCGGGTCTGGTGGTCTCAGAGGGGGGCTGCGATCATTCGCGACGAAGGCGAGAGGCGACATTCGCCCGGGCAATGCCAGCCGGTTGCGCGCTTTCACTCCTCCGGCAGTGCCGCCTTGCCCAGCGCGTCGAACCAGGGTTGCAGAATGGGCTTGCGCCCGGTCAACCATTTGACGCTGAGCTCGGTATTGAGACGGCGAGCTTCGCCAGAGCGCAGTTGCGTCATACCCTGAAGAGGATCGATCTCTATGTCATTGGCTGGGTGCGCCGCAAGTTCAAGCGGTTGCGTCGCAAGACCAAGGGGGCACGAGACTGGTTTGACCGGCTACGCCGAGTAAATCCAACACTCTTCGCTCACTGGCAGCTCTGTCAGGGAAACGGCCGAACATCGGAGCCGTATGAATCGAGAGGTTCACGTACGCATCTGGGAGCGCCCGGAGTTGAGACTCCTCTGGGCGACTCGACATTACCGGTGGGTCTCATCCGAGCGGCGCGAGCCATCGTAGGCGGCGACAAAGCCGTCACTCGGCCCAAGCCGGTCGAGCAGCCGACCAGGATCTGCCTCTCCATCTACCGGGGCACGGCAGGTACGCTCGGCTTCGCTATACCGCCAGTCTCCTCGCCTTGGGCCCACGACGTGATAAAATGAGAAATTGTGAAGGGAGGACTACATGAGTGTCGAACTCAATCACACGATCATCCCGGCGAAGGACAAATGGGTCTCGGCCAAGTTCCTCGCGGATATCCTCAATCTCGAGGCGGGGCCGGAATGGGGCCATTTCGTCCCGGTGAAGACAGCGAACGGCGTGACCCTCGATTTCGATACGCGCGCAGAGTTTCGTCCGGGGCATTACGCGTTCCTTGTCAGCGACGCCGAGTTCGACGCGGCGTTCGCCCGCATCCGCGCTCAGGGCGTCCGCCATTACGCCGACCCGCGGCGCACCAAACCTGGCGAGATCAACCATCTGCACGGCGGTCGCGGCATCTATTTCGACGACCCCAACGGTCACGTGATGGAAATAATCACCCACCCCTACGGCGACCAGCCCGAGCAGATCTGATCGTCCGCGCGCCGGCGACGGCGCGCCGCATGGGCACCGCACCCGCTCGGGGGTGGCTGACAGTCTATGTAGTCGATGTCGAGCGATGCGAGGGCATCGAGGATCGCCTTGCAGAGCCGCTCAGCAGCTGGCCGGATTCTCGGCGCAGGCTGAGCGTTCGACCCAGGGAGGGAGCACACATGAAGGAGTTCGCTGGCAGGATCGCGGTTGTTACCGGCGGCGGCTCGGGGATGGGGCGGGAGCTGGTGCGCCAGCTGGTTGCCGAGGGCTGCAATGTCTCGATGTGCGATATTGCTGCCGAGGGGTTGGCGGAAACCGTGCGGCTGTGTGAGGCGGCGGGGTTGCCGCAAGGCCTGCGCGTCACGACGCATATCGCCGACGTGTCCGACTTCGCGCAGATGGAGCGCTTCCGCGCCGAGGTCGCCGATCGTCACGCCACCGACAGGATCCATCTGCTGTTCAACAATGCCGGTATCGGCGGCGGCAGCAGCCTGATCGTCAACAGCTGCGAGGAATGGGAGCGGACCTTCAACGTCTGCTGGGGCAGCGTCTACAACGGTACGCGCGCTTTCCTGCCGCTGCTGCTGAAGGCCGAGGAGGGCCACATTGTCAACACCAGCAGCGTCAACGGCTTCTGGGCCTCGATCGGGCCGCACCTGCCGCAGACGGCCTATGCCGCGGCGAAATTTGCCGTAAAGGGTTTCACCGAGGCGCTGATCACCGATCTGCGGATCAACGCGCCGCACATCAAATGCTCGGTCGTCATGCCCGGCCATATCGGGACCTCGATCCCGCTCAACACCCGCAAGGTGCAGAGCGGTAATCAGGCGGATGCGATGGACGCGACGCAGCTGGCGCAGGCGCGGGCGCGCTTTGCCTCGATGGGCAGAGACGGCTCAACCATGTCGGACGACGACATTCGGCAGCGGGTTGCCGAGCGTGAGCGCCGCTTCCGCGAGGAAGCGCCGACCAGCGCGGCCGAAGCGGCGACGATCATCCTCAACGGAGTCAAGGCCGACCAATGGCGCATTCTGGTCGGGCCAGACGCCAATAAGATCGATGAACTGGTCCGCCGGTCGCCCGAGCGCGCCTACGATGTCGATTTCTTCGAGCAGTTCGCGCGCGAGGTTGGCTGGCGCTTGCCGACCTGACATTGCCCCACGACGCGCTTTCCCACCGGCGGAGAGGTAGGCGAAGGGCAGTATCTGGATCGCCCCCGGAAAAGCTTAGGGAGGTACACATGACCGAATTCGCGGGGAGGACCGCGGTAGTCACCGGCGGCGGCAGCGGCATGGGCCGCGAGTTGGTCCGCCTGCTGGTCGCGGAAGCCTGCAATGTCGCGATGTGCGACGTCTCGCCGACCGGCCTGGCAGAAACGCAAAGGCTGTGCGAGGCGGCGGGATTGCCGCAGGGGCTGCGCGTCACGACGCACATCGTCGATGTCGCCGACCGGACGCAGGTCGAGCGGTTTCGCGACGAGGTTGCCGACCGCCACCAGACCGACAAGATCCACTTGTTGTTCAACAACGCCGGTATCAGCGGCGGCGGCAGCATGGTTACCAACAGCCGCGACG
>DASQCY010000245.1:0-6474 GCA_035634495.1 Allostellaceae bacterium | reverse complement strand
CCATTCGCTATATGGCGATGCCGAGCAGAGCCCGAACGACAAGCTCTGCCGCCTGCTATTCTTCATCGGGGCGCTGAAGGACGCGGGTGCCGAGCGGGTCACCGCCGTGGTTCCCTATCTTTGCTACGCCCGCAAGGACCGGCGCACGCAACCGCACGACCCGATCACGACAAAATACGTGGCGCGGCTCTTCGAGGCTTGCGGGGCGGATGCGGTGATCACCCTCGATGTCCACAACGTAGCCGCTTTCGAGAACGCCTTCCGCTGCCAATCGACAAATCTCGAGGCGATACCGCTCTTTGTCGACCACTTCGCCCGGTTGCTCCGGCATGAAAAAATCGCTGTCGTTTCGCCCGACATCGGCGGCGCCAAGCGGGCCGAGCAGTTCCGCCGCGCGCTCGCGGCTGAACTGCATGCGGAGCCCTCGGCCGCCTTCGTCGAGAAGCGGCGCAGCGGCGGTGTCGTCACCGGTGAGCTGTTGGTGGGCGAAGTACGCGATCGCGCGGCGATCATCTTCGACGATCTGATCAGCACCGGTACCACCTTGCAGCGCGCCGCGCGGAGCTGCCGCCAGGCTGGGGCAACGAGGATTTTGGCCGCGGCGACGCACGGCCTCTTCATGGGACAGGCGCCCGCCATCCTTGCCGATCCGGTGTTTGAGGGTGTCGCTGTCACCGACACGGTCCGGTCGGTCGCCGCCGCAGAGGGGCGGCTGTCGCAGACCATTGTTCACCTCGACTCGTCCAAGCTCGTCGCAGATGCCATCATAGCAGCGCATTCCGGCCGATAGCACCGGCCGGCGGATCTCAAAGAATCAACCTCCCAGCAAACTGGAAAAGTCGAGCACGTGAAAACTTGCTCGCAGTCCAGGTGTTCTGGTGCGTTGCCAGACTGCGCGGTTCGATCGTGATTGCTTGTTGTCCGCTGTCTTCGAACATTGACCTGACTCAAAGCTCCGCCGGCGTTTTTGGCTTTTCGTCAGCGCTGCTGAGCTGCATCGGACCGATGGAATCGACCCTGAGCGGCTCTCACCAATGTGAGACCATGGACGCCGTTAACGGACAATGTCGACAAGGATCACTCAGCCCAGAGATAATGCACCGATTACCACCGCTATGCAGCCAATTAGTCCAAACAAGGCGAGATTGGTCCTTGGATCTCTTGCAGCGGCATGGCATCTGCTATGGTCCGCGCTGGTATTGATCGGGTGGGCGCAGTCCGTTATCGATTTTATATTTTGGATCCATTTTGTTAAGCCAATGTACGTACTTTGCGCACGAAGACGAAATCTGTCACAGTTTGGCGGATGCAGCCTGAACCGGATACGAAATTGAGGTAGTTCGGCGAGATGACGGGTATATCCGATTTATTGCCCAGTATCGTCCCTAGAGCAGTTTTCGACTGTCTTGGCCCGAGCATCAGTGGGAAGTCGCGGCAGGTCCGGGGGCAAAAGCACAAGCCGCCGTTTTAGTTAAGACGCCGCCGCTCTCCAACCCGAGCCTGGTGCGCGCAATCCTATGGCGGTGTTGATGGCCACAGCGTTTGAGCCGCGATCCATATTGACTTAAATCAATGGCCGCTCACGA
Organism: Allostellaceae bacterium; assembly: GCA_035634495.1. Lineage (GTDB taxonomy): Bacteria > Pseudomonadota > Alphaproteobacteria > ATCC43930 > CGMCC-115725 > AP-15. The sequence goes on along the minus strand of DASQCY010000245.1, from coordinate 4,888 downwards.
TGGCGAGCTTAAAGAAAAAGGGCGTTCGGTTCACGATCACGATAAAGGGGCGTCGCGAGGCGATACATTGGAGGGAACGACCTTGGCCACGACGGAAATATCGAGAAGTTATCGCGAGCCCGGCCCCGGTGGCGCCGGCTCCGCCGCCGCCGAGCCCGGCGCCCGCTTTCGGCGGCGCTGCTCTACCGGCGCTGCGACTCGACCGATTTGCCATTCGAGCTTGTCAGCGAGCTCGAGGATCCATCGGGGCCGATCGGCCAGGATCGGGCGGTCGAGGCGGTAGAGTTCGCTGTTCAGATGCGACGAAAGGGCTACAACATCTACGCTCTCGGGCCCAGCGGCACCGGCAAACATACCGTCATCGAGGACCTGTTGCGGCAGCGGGCGAACAGCATGCCGACGCCGCCCGACTGGTGCTACGTTAACAATTTCGCCGACCCGCAGAAGCCGCACCGCCTGCAACTACCGCCGGGGCGCGCCACCCGGCTGCGCGAAGCGATGAGGCGGCTCGTCGAGGAATTGCGTGCTGCGCTGCCGGCGGCGTTCGAACGCGACGACTACCGGGCGCGCCGCGAGGTTATCGATCAGCAGTTCAGAGAGCGCAACGAGCAGGCATTTGGTGAGCTTCAGCGGCGTGCCGAGCAAAAAGGCATCGCCATGCTGCGCACGCCGATGGGACTGGCCCTGGCGCCGCGGCGCGACGGCAAGGTATTGACGCCGGAGATGTTCGAAGGCCTGCCCGAGGCGGAGCGGGAGCGGATCCAGCACGATCTGGAAGAAGTGCAGGGCGAGCTCGAAGCGGTAATGCAAAAGGTTCCGCAATGGGAGCGCGAGCACCGTGAGGCAGTGCGCGAGCTCAACCGCGCGACGACCGGCGGCGCGATTGCGGTGATGATGAACGAGCTGCGTGCCGGTTATCAGGACCTGCCCGATGTCGCACAGTATCTCGATGAGGTCGAGCGGGACATTAAAGAAAATGCCGACAATTTTCTGCCGACGGTGCAGCCGCACGAGGGGACGCCGATCCCGGCCGCAGTCGAGGAGGCGCTCAGCGAGGCTCGCTTCCGCCCCTATCAGGTCAACGTCATCGTCGACAATAGCAGCCAGCACGGCGCCCCCGTTATCTACGAAGATAACCCGACCCATCAGACCCTGGTCGGCCGTGTCGAGCACATCGCCCGTTTCGGTACCCTCGTCACCGACTTCAACCTTTTGACGCCGGGCGCGCTGCATCGCGCCAATGGCGGCTATCTGCTTCTCGATGCGCAACGGCTGCTCGCCGGGAACTTTGGCTGGGCTTCGCTGAAGCGTGCGCTAAATGCCGGCGAGATCCGCATTGAGACGTTGGAGCAGTTGCTGAGCCTGGCGAGCACAGTGTCGCTCCAGCCCGACCCGATCCCGCTCGACATCAAGGTCGTGGTGCTCGGCCCACCGCTGCTCTACTATCTGCTGAGCGCCCTCGACGACGATTTCAAAGAGCTGTTCAAAATCGCGGCTGATTTCGACGACCGCGTCGAGCGCACACCCGAAACAAGCTTGCTGTACGCGCGCTTCGTCGCCGGGGTCGTGCGCCGCGAGAAGCTGCTACCGTTCGACCGCAGTGCGGTCGCGCGCGTCATCGAGCAGGCATCACGGCTTGTCGGCGACTCCGATAGGCTGTCGACCGGGCTGCGCGGGATCGTCGATCTGCTGCAGGAGGCCGACCAGGTTGCCGTTGGCGCGAGCAAGGACATCGTCACCGCCGCCGAAGTGCAGCGGGCGATCGATGCCCAATTCCGCCGCGGTGATCGGGTCTACCGGCGTCTGCAAGAGGAGATCGGGCGCAAGACGATTCGTATCGAGACCGATGGCGAAGAGATCGGCCAGGTCAACGGGCTCTCCGTCATCGCGCTCGGCGGTCTTACCTTCGGGAATCCCAGCCGCATTACGGCGAGGGTTCGGCTCGGCCGCGGCGAGGTCGTCGACATCGAGCGCGAAGTCGAGCTGGGCGGCCCGCTGCACTCCAAAGGGGTGCTGATCCTCAGCGGCTTTCTCGGCGGTCGGTTTGGCAAAACACGGCCGCTCTCGCTCAGCACGAGCCTGGTTTTCGAGCAATCCTACGGCGGGGTCGACGGCGACAGCGCCTCGGCCGCCGAGCTCTTCGCCCTGCTGTCGGCGCTCGCGGACGCGCCGATCAACCAATCCTTTGCAGTGACCGGCTCGGTCGACCAGCACGGCCGGATTCAGGCGATCGGCGGCGTCAACGAGAAGATCGAAGGGTTCTTCGACGCGTGCCAGATCACCGGCTTTAGCGGGCGGCAGGGTGTGCTGATCCCGGCGAGCAACATCAATCACCTGATGCTGCGCCAAGATGTGGTTGCCGCGGCGGCAGAGGAGCTGTTCCGGATTTTCCCGATCGAGACCGTCGATCAGGGTTTGAGCTTGCTGACCGGTCTCCCTGCGGGTGAACCCGATGGCGAGGGTAACTACCCGGCGGGAACCCTCAATCAGCGGATTGCCGCGCGGCTCGATGCCTTTGCCGCTAAAGCCGCGGAGCTGGCGCGCAACGTCGCCGGAATGGACGCAAGAAAATGACGCAGCCCATCAAGCGGCTCGTGGTTTCACTCGATGCCGTATCGGAGACCGGCCTTGCGATCGATACCGCCGCTCGTCTGGCGGCGCGTTGGCATGTCCCGTTGCACGGCGTGTTCATCGAGGACGAGCAGCTCATCGGTCTCGCCGGCCTGCCCTTTGCCCGTCAGGTCACCCTCACCACCGGGCTCGGGCCGTTGACCAAAAATCATATCGAGGATCATTTCCGCGCCTTCGCCGAACGGTCGCGGCGCGAACTCGCTGCAGCGGCGGACCGGCACGGTATCCAATGGTCATTCGAGGTGGTGCGCGGCTCACTTGCGGCCGCGGCAGTCGGCGGTGAGCACGACTTTGTCGTCGCCGGCGCGACGACCCGCCCGGTTGGCGATTATTTTCGCATCGCCTCTCGCTGCTGGTCATTGATGACGATACTCGCGCGCCCTTTGCTATTGGCGAAGCGCCAATGGGAAACCGGCGGCTCGATCTTCGCGTTGCTGCACCGTCGCGATCCGCAATCGGGGCGGATGCTCGAAATCACGGCACAAATCGCCGGAATCTCTAGAGCGGCCCTGACAGTAGCGGCTCCACCCGATCTCGCCGGCGCAGATGATTTTGCGGCATGGGTTTCGGGGTTCCGCGAAGGCCATTCGCTGACACTCCAAACCGAGACCGCGGCGACCGAACCCGCCGCTCTGCGGCAGCGGATCATCGAGCTCGACTGCCGGCTATTGGTGCTCGAAGGAAGTCAGGGCGAGGGTCGGCCCGAGGAATTGCGCGAACTCGTCGAGCCCCTAGCCTGCGACGTTCTCATCGTGCGCTGAGCGCCGGTTGGGTTGGGCATCAAATTAAACGAACCAGGAGTTTGATCTCCCACGGTTCTGTCGCGCATCGAGCCCAGCAGTGCGCGATCTGTAGAGTGAACGAAAATGCTGTACACGGACGATCTTGCCGTCGCGGTGCTCATCGGACTGACTTCGCCGTTGGTGCTCCAATAGGCCGAAGGAGTTCCTCAAACGCTCCCGTCACGTCGCAAATAGCGGAATAGATCATCAACGCCGCTTACGAAGGCTTGGGATGTACGCGATCACGTCTGCTCCTTCCTGGGGATAAAGGACGAGCTTTGGCATCCTCGGATGCGGGTTTGTAAGCCAGATATTCAACCGGATTACCGTCGTTCGGGGGGCATTCGCTACCGCGCGGGAGTGTGGAGCATCAGCGAAGCGGAAGGGCAATTTCTGATGCGGCGATACGATGTGGCATGGGCTGCACGTCCCGACCGCGAAGTGATGGCCCGCATGCGGGTTAGCGCTCTTTGGCGGCTGGTTAACACTCGCGCGGCCAGATACGATCGACAATGGCTCGTGGGGACCACGCGGGGCCGAAATGCTCGGCTCCCGATTCGACGGTTGCTGGACCAAACGCACGACGGCAGGCAGCGTCGTGCTGCGACCGCGTACGGCATTAATATCTTGAGTCACACCCTGCTCTGTCGCAACCGTGGAATCGCGCGTTTCTCTAGCGCAGGCACTCAAGGTTACCCCGCGAGAACAACTGCCCTGGGGCGGTCAGCGTAAAGCGTCTGATAGTCGCTCTAATATATAAGTCGCAAAGTACCTGCCTCCGGTCAGAAAGAAACCCCGGCAAGGGAAACCGGGGTTTCAGGGGGAGGCGACTGGGGTTGGGGGGATTGGTCGCCTCGTCGACAAAGATGTCGGGGTCCGCGTTTTCGCGAATTGATTTGGATCAAGCGGTCAGCAAAATTCCGCTTTCTGCATACAACCGCTCGACATCGCTGCGCCGGCACAGCTGGGTTCCGCTGCCCAACAGCGCCGCCGCTCCGGCGGCCATGCCGAAGCGCACGGCACCGTGCAGCGGCAGCCCGCGCGAGAGACCGAGAACGATGCCGGCCAGCATGCTGTCTCCCGCGCCAACTGTGCTTCGGGCTTCGACGGGAATCGGTGCGAAGCGTTCGCTTTCCTCCGCGGTCACCAGCAGCGCTCCTTGCGCGCCGAGCGAGAGAACGAGGATCTCGCAGCGGCCTTGCTCGATGATCTGCCGTGCCGCGAGCTCCTCGTCGCGTTCGTTACGGATCTCTCGACCTATCAAATCCGCGAGCTCGCGAAGGCTTGGTTTCAGCAGATAGATGCCGAGGCCTGCCTGTCTAAGCGCGGGGCCAGAGGTATCGATGACAAAGCGCGCGCCCTGAAGTCGAGCAAGCTCGGCGACCCTTGCGTAGAAGCCATCGGGGACCCCGGGCGGCAGGCTGCCGCTCGCGACAATGTATTGCGCTCCCGATGCCGCCGCGGAGAGCTGGTCT
>DASQCY010000244.1:0-4168 GCA_035634495.1 Allostellaceae bacterium | reverse complement strand
ACCGTGACGGTGAAGATCAAGTACGCCAATTTCCAGCAAATCACTCGCACTCGGACCTGCAGCGAGGCTATCACGTCAGGGGCGATCATCGAGCAGCTTGTTCTCGATCTTCTTCAGCCTCACTTCCCGCCGTCACGGGGTGTACGGCTGCTCGGAGTCACGCTGTCGAACTTCGATGCCGCCATAGTCGCTGAGAACCGCCAGATATCGCTCGCTTTCCGATAGCCGATGTGATCCGAGCTCGGTGGGCGCAAATACCTTCGCCTGTATTCCTCAACGATTCTCAGGGCTTGACCTTGGCCAAAACCATGAGAGCGGCTACCTCCGCCGCATAGCCGACGCGTCCCTGAGCGATTGCGCGGCCGCCGCAGTTGCTGGCGCTCGCGTCGGCGAGGCGATCCCATCCCTTCGGGGCGGAAAGGGAGAACCGATGTCAAGCTGGCTGGAATAACGCGAAGCACTTGTCCGAGTTGAACAGGTAGGATTCGACATAGTCGACGATCTCGGCCTTACGACCGAGCGCGTCCATCGCCCCGGCGAGGCAGACCCAGTTCAAGAATTCCTGCTGGCCGGCGTCCTCTATCTGCGCGGTGGTGAGATTACGCCAGCGCGCGAAATTGCCCGAGGCGAGCTCGTCGAAACGCGCCCGGTCGCTCGCGACGTCGGGGTAGATCCAGTGGTGCTTGGCCGTCAGGAACGCATGAGACCAACTTGACGAGGCGATGAGTGCGACCCGCCACGGGCTGTCTGCGAGAGTGCGGGCGACCGTCGCTCCGACATCGAAACAGCGAGACGGGTTAGGGCCGGGAGGATCGACCGCATTCGGATCGGCGCCGCCGGTCAGATGCGCGCTGCTGCCACGCTTAGCGATGACCGAGGAACCGTAGCAATTGACGTGGAACGGCACGACCGGAAAGCGAAAGCCGCGCCGATCGTAATCGAGATAGAGGATCGTGTTGATAAAAGCGTGCGGCAGCCCGAGCTCGTGGCGCATCGCATATGCGTAGCTGACGTCGAAGTCGGCCTTGATCAATTCAGCCGCTAGATAGGAGCCGGCGGCCCGGTGCCCCTCGACGCGCACTACTTGGTCGGGGCTCTCGCCCCAGACGTTGCCCTGCTCGCTGCGACCGAGGCGCCCGAACGGGCGCGAGTCGATCGCGTCCAGGGCAAAAACGCAGAATGACGGGACCCCGTCCTCGCGAAAGTTCTCGTACTGGTCGTCGCCCCAGATCAGCACGAAATCGGGCGCAAACGCATCGAGTGCCTCGCGCGCCTTGCGGAAGCCGCCGACGAGGCGGCGGCGATGCTCGCTTGCGGCGCCGCCGTTCTCATTCGCAGCGAGTTCCTGCCGTAACGGCTCGGGCCAGCGCGCCGGCTCTTTCATCTCGGCCGGCACGCGGTCGCTCTTCAAGGCGCGGTTCAGGAACGAACTCATATAGGCGTCTGGCAGTATCAATCCGGGGAAGTGCGTGACCCCGATACCGAGAATTTCGCCCATCGCGGGACTCCTCTGCGTCAAGCGGCCGCCGCTGCGGCTCCGCGAACTTTATAGCAGATCGATGCGCCCACATCGGTGGTTCTTCGGCTACCAGTTGATCGATAGCTTGCCGTCCCGCATTTCATAGCCTTGGAGTCGGCCCAGGAAACTCATCCCGAGCAACGAAATGTTGAGATTTTCCAGCACCGCGGCCGGCACATCGTAGATCGACAGCTGGCCGATCCGGACCTCGCGCAGGGTCACAGGCGCCATGCGTGCGGAGCCGTTGGCGGTGCTGACACGGCGGTTGAACACGAGCTCGCTAGGCGCGATGCCGGCGGCCCGCGCATCCGCGGTTGTCAGTGTGACTAGACTAGCGCCGGTGTCGACGAGCAACCGCACCGAAGCGCCGTTGACCGCGGCCTCGAGGATGACGTGGCCTTGTTCGTTTGCGGGATAGACGAGCGTATTGACTGCCGGGGCGGTTTCGGCGGCACGCGCGCCAGCTTCGGGCGTCGGGACTCGGTCTTGGAATAAGACGGGACCAAGCTTAACGCTGCCGATACATAGAAAGGCGACGCCGCAGCACAGGAATGCCCAGCGCAACGCCCAGCCGATCACGCGGTCATCCCGTAAAATACCTCGGCCGCCTGTGACTCCCCCTCGCGCAGTTTGAGCAGGAGTGTTTAAGGCTTGCTGAAGCCGCTAAAGCACGAGCTAATCCGCAGCCTGCGGCGCGTCGGGATAGCCGGTGGCACGCCAGCGCCGCGGACTGATTGCTCGCAAGTCGGCATCGAGCCCCCAGCGATCCCAACCCGGCTGCGAGGAGCGCGCGAACATCTCGAGATAAGGCCCGTCGCACAACGCCTCGATGCGCGCGTAGGCTTCATCCGGCTTCCTGCTGTGCTCGCGCCGTGGCGAGACGATTAGTTTGCGGACATTTGCCGAGAGGCGGTGCGGCTTGCCGCGCGTTGCGAGCAGACAGGATTCGGGGTTCGCGCGCGTCCAAAACCCGAGCCCGGTGAAGAAACTGCCTTCATTGTAAGAGGGCTCGGGCTTCCTCAGCTTTGCCCAATAGAAACCGACGGTTTTGTACGTGAAGCCCCAGGCGTGGATTACCTCGAAGGCCTTTTCGAGAAGCGGGTCCGTCGTCCACAACAATAACACGCAATCGTCCGCAGCCCATTGGGACACCGGGAGCGCTTTGATGTCAGCGAGCGTCATGCAGTCGTAATAGGCCTCGGCGCTGCGACCCTTGCCCTTCCTCGAATAGGTGGAAAAGGTCCAAGGCGGGTCGGCGTAGATGACCTTGTAGTGTTTGGGCCGAGGCGCGGAACTCATCTGGCCTCCCGGTCGTCTTTGGAGCTTCGGTCGCCCATGCTCGCGAGCGCGGCGCGCTGGGTCAATTCCTGTTCTCCGAAGCCTCAGTGCGCCTCGCCGGCTTCCTCTTCGGGTGCCTCCTCGGTCGGAATCCGGTAATTGCCTTTGAGCCAGCGGCCGAGGTCGATGCGGGCGCAGCGCGCCGAGCAGAACGGTCGGTTTTGGGGCGACGGCGGCTTGCCACAGATCGGGCAGGGACGCGGCGAATTGGCGGAGTTGGGCTCCATCGCTGAGCGATATAATCAGACTGGAGCGATTTGGAAGCAGCCACGATCGAGGCTGGGATCGGCCTCGATGGCGATCTCGCGCCCGAATCGCTCCTCTAGCACGCGTAAAGCCGCCGTCGCACCGCCGGCCAAAGCAGCAGCGACTTCAGGACTTACGGTCAAACGCCATCGACTCCCGGGCTGTGTGCGTGCCTCGCCGCGCAGCGCGCGTAGCGCCTGGTATGCCACCGTGACCGCGGTCTTGACGAGAGGACCGCCGGGACGCGCCTCGAGGAGCGCTTCGGCAAGCGGACGCCCGCGTCGGGGCCTCACCAGCTCGAGGTGACCGAGCCGGGTCCAACCGAGAATTTGCGGGTGCCTCGAGTCGGGCGCCAGCGCTTGGGCGAGCGCGTCGCGGACGCGCTCGCGCGATCTTCGATCCTCCAGACCGACAAAATCAATGACGATGCCGCCGCCAAGATTGCGCAACCGGATCTGACGAGCGATGGCGTCGACAGCGGCGAGATTGACCGTAAGCGCGGCACGCTCTGGCGACCCTGTTTCCGGACTCCCGCTGTCGACGTCGATCAGTACGGCGGCCCGGGTGGCCTCGACATGAACCGAGCCGCCGGCGGCGAGCGCGACCCTTCCGGCCAACGCCCTATCGAACACCGCGTCGAGCTCAACCGGCCAATCGGCCTCCGGTTTATACTGCATCACGGTATCGAGAAAGACGCCGCGGAGTTCCGGGACGACGCCAGGATCGTTGACAAGAATTCGGCTGGGTGCTGCGGGTAGCGCACTGGAGAGCGCGGTGGCGAGAGACAGGGGAGGATCGAGCCGGGAGGGCGTTGAGAGCCTTGCCGCGCGGTCGGAGATGTCACGCCAACGCCGGTTCAGATCCTTCGCTTCTGCGATCAGGGAGTCGATCGGCTCGGGCTTGAGAAGCCTCAGCCCTGCTGCACCCTCTCCTGCAACGACGGAGAGCTTAGCTCGCTCCGCCGGCGATAGCTTCTCGCCGCCGCGGATGTCCGATCGTCCCCATCTCAGCTCGACGCGCCTGCCGCGCAGCGCCACGCTCGTCGTTAGCTGTGCCGCCTTCCCG
>DASQCY010000243.1:0-1657 GCA_035634495.1 Allostellaceae bacterium | reverse complement strand
CGACTTGAGGACCGGCTCGCTTCCGGCATCGCGGTACCGCGCTGCGACCCGTTCGTCGCACCGTTGCTCTATGCGATCCCGATCCAGCTGCTGGCCTATCACGTGGCCGTCCTCAAAGGGACCGACGTCGACCAGCCGCGCAACCTGGCCAAGAGCGTGACAGTCGAATAGGGCAGGATCCGAAAAACAACGAAAATCGTAAGACGGCCTCGAACGCGCTTGACCCTGCATCCTTGATTATGTTATATATCAAGGCCTTAGAGGACAAACGCCGGGTGTTCGAAAACAACGAATTTCGGCACGGATAACAACGGAATTTGCACAGCCAGCAGGGAGGACCGCCGGCGCGAAATTCGTTGATCTGAATCCGGGCGTTACCGGGCGTGCAGGCCCCTGAGAAAGCGGTCGAGTGCGGCCAGCACCACCGGTTCCACCAATGTCGGCGCGTGCCCGATGCCGGGCACCCTGACCAATTCGCCGCGCGGCAAGACGTCGACCATGCGCAGCACCTGCGCTTCGGAGAGCACGTCGCTCTCGGTGCCCCACACCACCAGGGTCGGGCAGGGCAGGGCCTGCAATGCCGGCCACAGGGGAGGCCGCGCCGGCGCGCCGTGCTCGACCCGCTGCCGGATATAGGCGGGGTCCATCTTCCACCCCCATTTGCCGCCCGTACCTCGCCGCAATACGCCGAGCGCCAATTCCCGCTGGTCCGCGGCACTGCGCGCGGCGAGGATCGGCGACATCGCACGGCGGTAGGCCATCGCCTCTTCCAGGGTCGCGAACTCGTCCGGCCGGCTGCCGACCATCTGGGTGATCCGTTGGGTGCCGGCCTCCGAGTCAGGCCCGATGTCGTTAATCACCAGGCCCAACAGCCGGTCGGCGTGCTCGGCGGCATAGGCCATCGCGATGATGCCGCCCATCGAGGTCCCGATCAGTACGAACTTTTCGAGCCCCAGCTGTCGGGTGAATGCCGCCAGGTCGCTCGCCTGATCGGCGTAGCGATAGGCCCCGGTCGGGGACCAGGCGCTCTCCCCGTGCCCGCGGACGTCGAGGGCGAGGAAATGATAGCGGTCCTTGAGGTCCCGGGCGAGCGCGTTGAACGCATCGGCACTCCCGGTGTAGCCGTGGACGCAGACGATCGCCGGGGCATCCGCCTCGCCCCATTCGAGATAATGCAGGCCAAGATCGTTGACCCGCAGGGTCTTACTCGTGGGTTGCATCGAGGTCGTCATCCGGGACCGCCTTTCCGCTGTCCGGAGTTCCATCTTGTCAAAGCACAGCGGCGCCCGTAACCCGCCGTGTCATCGGACGACCGCCGAGGAAGCCCAATAAGACGGTCACGCCGCGTCCGTTGTCACGACGAGGCGGCGGCGCCGATCCTTGTCCGGCCATTCATCGAGCCGTTCCGGCGCTCGACCGCACTGGGCCCAACCACTTCCACTTCGCGTCGATCTTACGCTCCTGGCTGAATGCCGTCGAGGACTCCACGCTCGCCAAGCCACCACTTAAGCGCGGCGTCCTGCGCTCAGTCGCCGACCTCCAGGCCGCCATCAACCGCTTCCTCGATAATTGCAACACCGCGGCGAAGCCGTTCATCTGGACCGGCGATCCAGACAAAATCATCGCCGCAGTCAGATGCGGGTACCAAATGTTAGAC
>DASQCY010000242.1:0-2913 GCA_035634495.1 Allostellaceae bacterium | reverse complement strand
ACAGGATCAGCCGGCCTTCGGCATCGGTGTTGCCGATCTCGACGGTCAGCCCTTTGCGGGTGCGGACGATGTCCATCGGATGCACCGCATTACCCGCGACGGCATTCTCGACGAGCGGCAGCAGCACGCGCAAGCGCACTGGTAGGTTCGCGTCCATGATCGCCTGGGCGAGGCCAAGGACGATCGCCGCCCCTGCCATGTCCTTCTTCATCAGCCGCATGCCTGAGGCGGTCTTGAGATCAAGGCCGCCAGTGTCGAAGCACACACCCTTCCCGACCAAAGTCACCTTGGCCGCCGCCGCCGCGCCCCAGCGGATATCGACGAGGCGCGGTGGCTGGACGGCGGCCCGGCCGACGGCGTGGATCGTTGGGTAATTCTCGGCGAGGAGTTCGTCGCCGACGATGACGCGATGCTTGGCCCCAGCGGCTTTGGCGACGCGCACGGCCTCGGCCGCGAGCTCGGCCGGTCCGAGGTCGCCCGCGGGCGTGTTGGCGAGATCACGGGCGAGGAATACGGCGCGGGCCAGCCGCTCGACGCGGCCGCGATCGGCACCGTCGGGCCAGACGAGTGCCGTCGCCGCGGCCTTCTTCGCGCGGTAGCGAGTGAAGGCATAAGTCGCGAGCGCCCAGCCGAGCGCCAGTCGCGTCGGGTCGGCGCCGTCGGGGGCGGTCTCGAGCCGGTAGCTCCCCTCGGGGAGCGCGTCCGGCAGCCCGGCCAGCGCCCACATCCCGGCACCGAGGTCGCTCTTCTCGCCGAGCCCAACCACCACCCGAGCGAGCCGGCCGTCGTCGGCGGGGATTATGGCGAGCTTCCCCGGCTCGGCGGAAAAGCCGATCGCGGTCAGCCAGTTGCGCTCGCGCTGCGGTGCCTCGGCGAGCCAGGCGGGAAGCAGATCCTTGGTCAGAACAGCGACGGGAATCGCGCCGGCGGTGTCGTCAATCAGCGAAAAGGCCATCTCGATACCCTTGGAGCCCGGTTGCTGCGCCGCAGAATGCCGCCGCCTCGCCGGCTTGCAAAGAGGAACCGTGCGTCGGGTTCCGGCTCGCTCCGACCCGGCGTAGCCCTACCCTTCCCTCCCCCGCGAGCGCTCCGCGAGCGGGGGAGGGTTAGGAAGGGGGTGGCCGTTGCGAGATGGCCCGATTGTCGCCACATTTAACCTCTCTTCGCTTGAGACAGGCGCCATATGGCCGATTTTACGATCTATCTCGGGAACAAGAATTATTCTTCCTGGTCGCTTCGGCCCTGGCTCGTGCTGAAGCAGACGGGGGTCTCTTTCGGCGAAGTCGTCATCCCGCTCTATGAGGCGTCGAGCAAGTCGACAATTATGAAGTATTCGCCTTCGGGAACCGTCCCGGCATTGAGGCACGGCGAGCTCGTGGTGTGGGACAGTTTGGCGATCTGCGAATATCTCGCCGAATCCTTTCCGACATTCCACCTCTGGCCGCGGGACCACGACGCCCGCGCGGTTGCCCGTTCGGTCTGCGCGGAGTTGCACTCCGGGTTTCAGGCCCTACGCGCCCATCTGCCGATGAACGTTCGTTCGAGCTTTCCCAACCGCGGGGTCACCCCTGAGGTTCAGGCCGAAATCAACCGGGTCATGGCGATCTGGCGCGATTGCCGCAAACGCTTTGGCGAAGGCAAAGGCGATTTCCTGTTCGGGCATTTCAGCATCGCCGATGCGACCTGTGCGCCTTTCGTGACCCGCTTTCGGACCTACAAGATCGACCTCGAGCGCGACGCGCACGCTTATTGCGAGACGATCATGGCGCTCCCGGCAATGCAGGAATGGGCCGCCGCCGCCCGCAACGAGCCGATGGTCATCGATGCCTACGAGTTTTAGAGAACGGGTCTCGGGACTATTCGCGCGGCTCGAACCACAGCGTGCAGCGGTAATCGATCGTCACCTCCTCGCCCGGTCCGATCGGGGCTGACGAAATCAAATCGAGGGTCTGCCGGGCGAAATTGCGTTCGACCCGCGCATTAGCGCGGGGCGCATGGTTGCACAAAGTGACGAGACCGAGGCCGAGCGCGCCTCGTCCATCGCCCTCTGGATCGCCGTCCCAGTGAAAATAGTAGTCGTGGATGATCGTCTGGTCGAGTGCCGGACAATCGGCGATCGGGATGACGATGACGGGCGCCGCCTCGATCACCGTTCCCGGCGCGATGGCCTCCCGCGCGAAGACCCCGCGACCGCGCGCGGGGCTGACGCGAATCTCGATGCGATGGTTCGGTATCGGCCGAAGGTGGGCGAGCACCGCCGCGACGGACGCCCCGATGGGCAGGGTTCAGACGTGCTCGCGCGGACGATCGGCGGCACCCGCCGGAGCCGCCGAACTGGCTGCCGCACCGGGCGGTGGCACTTGCGCCGGCGGCGTCGTCTCGGCCTCATCCTCTTCTTTCATACCCGCCTTGAAGGCCTTGATGCCTTTGGCGAAATCACCCATCACTCGGGGCAGCTTTCCGGCGCCGAACAGGATCAGGATAATGGCCAGGACCACGATCCAATGCATCAAGCTGAACGAACCCATAATGACGACCCCGGACTACTGATTGACGCCTATCATAGCAGATCTTTCTGCCACCTGCATCGGCTAGTCACGAGGTCGTCAGACTCGCCGGAAGATTCAAGCCCGGCCTCGAGAGGGACGATTGATGAGTTATTTTCCGCCGCCGCATCCGACAGATTGGGCGACCATCGCCCCCGGAGCGGCCGGACTCGATGCCGAGGCTATCGCCGCCGCCGCTCGACACGCTCGCGCATGCGAAACGCCATGGAAGCGTGATCTCGCTGTCATGGTCACTAGCGATTTCCAGGAGCGGTCCCCCTGGAACGAAACCCTCGGGCCGGTACGGCCGCGCGGGGCGCCGAATGGTCTCGTGCTGCGCGGCGGCCGGATCGTCGCCGAATGGGGC
>DASQCY010000241.1:0-5057 GCA_035634495.1 Allostellaceae bacterium | reverse complement strand
GGCCAAGCTTTTCGAGATCATTCTCGTTCAGCTCGGGCAACACCTCCCAATCGATCTCGTTGGCGCGGAACGCTTCCCCGTAACGTTCCAAGCCCAGGTCGCGAAGCCAAGCGGCTATTTCCAACTCCTGCCTCCGGCCCGCCGCTTCAGTCGCGTAGGTAGCTGGTTCAGGCAAACATCTCCGGTCTGAGCTCGGACACTTCGATGATCACATCGGCCGGGATGCTGAGCCGGCGGGCGGCGATCCGGATGGCCTCGGCATTCGGCGCTTCGTACAGGCAATAGGTCTTCCGCTTGTCCGGGCTCAAGAACGAGAACAACCACCTGATACCTTCGTCATCGTTGATCCGCCGGACGTTGTCGGCGACGTCCTTGGTGACCTCCACCTCTTCGGCGAAATTCCGCTCGATCAAAAAGCGTGGCATGGAGCCCTCTCCTCTGGGAAATCAGTACGTAAGTGACCGGATCTTCTGCTGCAGCGAGACCATACCGAGCCGCCGCGCGGTTTCCACCGCAACGGCCAGCAGGCTGTCGGCCCGGGCCCGGTCGCCGCGTCCTCCGTGCGTGAGCAGCGCTGCCGCGAATTCGTGCTGCGTGTGGGCGAGCCACGGCCAAGCTTCGAGCCGCTCGTCCGTGGCGAGCGCCGCCTCGAAATGCTCCTCGGCTATGGACCAATCGCCGATGATACATGCGAGCATGCCGAGATAGCGCGCCGCGGAACCGCAGCAGACCGTCGTCATTGCGGCGAAGATCGTGATGTCGCGATAGGGCAGTAGCAGTTCGTAGAGCCGCTCAGCGCGCCGCGCATCGCCGAGGCGGGCGCAGACTTCGGCGAGGTAAGAAATGGTCAGGCTCCATTTGGCATCGACTGGGAAAGCGAAGCCGCCGGCCGCCAGGTTTTCGAACGCAGTGCGCGCGGCGCTCTCGAAGCCGAGATCGCTGGCAATCAGGGCCAGTCCGGGCCGCCACGCCGCATCTTGCGGGTTCTCGTCGAGGAAGCGCCGGAGCAGCGGCGCGACTTCGGCCAGCCGCCCCTGCTCACGCCGGATCGTGAACATCTGCACGCCATAGACGCCGATGGCGGCGGTCTCCCCGTGCGAGCCGCCCCCGATCTTGAGCGCCTCTTCCGCCAAGTGTTCGGCGCTTGTGAAGTCACCATGCAGGATCGCGCGCATCGCGCCCATGCTGGTCACCCCCCACAAATCACCTCTGGTCTGGTTTTCCGCGACCGAGCGAAGGCGCTCGAACGAAGCCTCGCAAGCTGCGAGATCGGCGATTTCCAACAACGCGGCAAAGCGTCGAAAAAGCGCCCTAGACAGCAAGTAGGGATCGCCGATTTCCTCCGCGACAGCGAGCATCTCGTCGAGCACCCGACGGCGTTCGGAGAATTGCTTTTCGGCCCAGGGATAACCGGTCGTAGCTATGTCCTCGCATAATAGCGCGTCGCACAGAGCGTGGCGGTTGCCGAGGCGCCGCGCCATATTGGTGGCGTCGCGCAAAAGCACGCTTCCGCGTTCGTTAAAGCCGACGTCGAACAAAGCCCTGCCGAGCCCGCTCAGCACTTGGCAGCGCTCGACGCTCTCTCGTTCGCCCAATGCCTCCAGCGCGGCTTCGAGCAGTGGCACAGCTTCTCGCTCGGGGCGTGAGCCCGAGATCTCTGCATCTTCGAGGCCCAACGCTGCCCGCGCCAGATCCGCCGGCGAGCCGAGTGCCCGGGCGATCTCTGCCGCCTCTTTATAAGGCCGCCAGGCATCCCGAAACGGACCGACGCGCATCCGCGCATCGCCGAGCGCCAGCAGCAGGTCCAGATTATGCCGCGACCGTACCGGGCCTTCGGGCAAGGCCCGCGCCAGCATGAGTCCACGTTCCAGATGCGCGATCGGCTCCAGAAAGGCGAAACGCGCCATTGCGCTCTGACCGGCCTTGAGCCAATAGGGAATCGCCCGCTCCGGCAGCTCTGCCGCGGTGTAGTGTTGTGCGACGAGATCGGCTTGGCTCTCGGCGATAACGGGGAACTGTTGTTCCAGCGCTCGCGCGATCTCGCCGTGATACTGGCGGCGCCGGCTCAACAGGAGCGACTGATAGGCCGCATCCTGGATCAGCGCGTGACGGAACGTGTAAAGGCTCTCTTCTGCCGGGCCAATGGGAAGCACGATCTCCGTGGCGACCAGCCGTTGCAAACACCGATCGACCACGTCCTTGGGCTTGCCAACGACAGCGCCCAACAACGCGCTGCCGAATTCGCGGCCGATGACAGCGCCGAGCTGGGCGACCTCCTTTGCGTCGCCGCCGAGCCGGTCGAGCCGCGCCAGGAGCGACGCCTGCAGAGTCTCGGGAATGTCGGTATCGCCGCCGGTCCCGGTTTCAATGACAGACTTCGTCAGTTCCTCGATGTAGAGCGGCACCCCGTCGGCGCGCCGCAAGATGCGTGCGACGACCTCCTGCGACAGAGCCCCGCCGCCCGCCGCCCGCACCACCTCCGCGCCTTGCCCGCGGCTCAGCCGGCTCAGGGTCAGAGCCGTCACCTGTGGATGCCGCGCCCAATCGGATTGGAATTCGGGGCGGTGGGTGATCAGCAGCAGAACCCTGGTGTCGGCAAGCCTGCCCAAAGTCTGCGTAACCAGATCGCGCGTTGTTGGATCGAGTCAGTGCGCGTCCTCGAGGACGTAGAGCACCGGTTCCTTGGCTGCCAGGCCGAGCAGCTGGTCGATCAGAGCCCTGAACGTGCGTTCGCTGCGCTGCTCGGCGGTCAGGTCGAGCGCCCCGTAGCGCTCGACTCCAGGCAGTGACAGCAGCGGCGCCAATAGCGCGGCGCTCTCAGTGACGTCCTGGACCGCCTGCTTTAGCAACGCCTCGAGCTTGTCGAGCCGCGCCTCCGGCCCGTCGTCCGGGTGAAAGCCCGCGGCGTGTTCGAGATGGCGGATAACCGGGTAGAGCGCGCTCTCGGTATGCGACGGCGAGCATTGGAAGCGCAGACGCGTATGGGACGTCCCGGACAATCGCTCGTGCAATTGCCGGATGATCCGCGACTTGCCGATCCCCGCGTCGCCCGACAAGAGGACCGCCTGGCCTTCGCCCGCCGCCGCGCGTTCGAACCGGTCGACCAACAGCGCCACCTCGTGCTCGCGGCCGACAAAGCGCGTCAGCCGGCCCGCGCGAGCATCGAAGCGGCTCTCGACCGAGCGCTCGGCCAGCACCTGCCATACCCGGACCGGCTCGGTGATGCCCTTCAGCTCCTGCGGGCCCAAATCGTCGAGGATGAAGGCGGCGCCGACGAGCTGCCGGGTCAGCCCGCCGATCACGACCTGGTCCGGTCCTGCCAGCGCTTCGAGACGCGCGGCGAGATTTGGCGTCTCGCCGGCCACCGCCCCCGCCTGGCGACGCCCGGCGGCGTCGAGGTCGCCGACGACGACGGTGCCGGAAGCGATCCCGACGTGCACATGAAGCGATAATTTCTTTGCCGCCGAGACCGCGGCAAGCCCGGCGCGGACCGCCTGCGCCGCCTCGTCTTCCTCGGCGCGCGGCCAGCCGAAGTAGGCGAGGATGCCGTCGCCGAGATAATTCGCGACATAGCCGCCATAGCGCTGGACGACAGCGGTCATCGCGTCGTGATAGCGCCGCATCAGCTCGCGCAGATCCTCGGGATCGTGCCGGGCGGACAACTCGGTCGAGCCGACGAGATCGCAGAACAGCACGGTGAGCTGACGCCGCTCCGCCTCACGCACCACATCGCCGTCCGCCGCGGCGATTTCAGCGACGGGTTGTGATGGTTTGCTCGACAGCTCGGCGATAGCCCGCAACAGCCTGCGACGGTGGCCGAGCGACAGCCCCAGCTCCTTCAGATCCTCGTCGCTGAGATCGGGCAGGACGTCGAAATCGATGTCATTGGCGGCAAGGATCTCGGCGCACTGCTCCAACCCGATGCGCTGAAGCCAGAGACGCAGGTCGTCAGGCATGGTTCCGACCCCGCCTACCCCCAGCGCGGCTGCTCGCCGAGGTCGATGCCAAGAGCCGTCTTCCCGACGATCTCATGGACGAGCAGCGAATTGGCTGGGTGGAGGCGGCCGCATCGGGCATCACGGAACAGCCGTTCGAGCTCGCTCGTCTTGAACATACCCGTGCCGCCCGACACCTCCATCGCGAGATCGACGATCCGCCAGCACGCCTCGACCGCGTGGTATTTGGCCGAGACGATCTTGGCCGGCCACTGAGCGCCGTGATCGACACCGGTCGACCAATCCTCTGCGATCCGGTCGATATGCGGCCCCACCGGATCGAGCGTTAGCGCCATCTCCGCCACCGCGTGCTGCACCTCCGGGTGGTAGGCCATCGAGCGGCTCACCGCCACCGATCTCTTGTTCTTCAAGCTCGGCAGGACCAGGTCCATCGCGCGCTGGGCGACGCCATAGTAGATATTCGCAAAGCCGAGAAGCGCCCAGGCGAAGATCGCCAGAACGAACTCGTCTCCCATACCGGCCGGGACGATGCGTGCGACATATTTGTCCGGCACGAACGCGCCTTCGAGCAATACATCGTCACTCCTCGTCGCGCGCATACCAAGGGTGTCCCAGGTCTCGACGATACGATAGCCCGCACCGTCGCGCGCCAGAAAGGCGTGGACGATTTTCGGTCCGCCCTCGGCGTCGCTCCAGAGGGCGTGCAGCCCGTAGCGCGTCCACACCGGGGCCAGGCTCCCGAACATCTTGTGGCCGGTGAAGCGAAAGCCGCCATCGACTCTTTTGGCCGCCGCCGTCGACAAAAACACCGGAAGATCATTGCCGCGTTCCGAGTGACCGGCGGCGAACACCTCCCCGGAGACGGCCTCCTCCAGCATCCACTGCAGCGACTTGTCGCCGTGACGCAAGAGATCGGCGGCAACCCCCGTCCAGTAAAGGTGCATGTTGATGCCGAGCGCAGTAGCCGGCGCGTAATAGCCGAGCCGGCGCTGCAGTCTGCAGACCTCGGCCAAGTTCATTCCGCGGCCGCCGAATTCTTGAGGCACTGCGACAGTCAGGTAGCCCGCCTCCTTCAGATCGCGGAAATCTTCGTCGAAGAAC
>DASQCY010000240.1:0-4806 GCA_035634495.1 Allostellaceae bacterium | reverse complement strand
CGAGCCGAGGCCTTGGCCGTGCTCGACACGGTTCCGCTCGGTGCCTTTCGCTGGCCCGTCGGACGCGATCCGGACGGATATTCTGTTCAGACCGTTGCCTACCCGAAGTTTCTCGCTGAGCTTGCCCCCGGCGATGCCGAGCAAGTCGAGGCTGCGCGGGGGGCGCTGTATCGTGACGGTGCTCCATTCTCGCTGACCGTCCGCCTGCGCAGCGGCGGGGCGTTCGCCGTCGAGGGGCGGCAGGCGGCGACCGGCGAGATCGTTCTGTGGTTGCTCGACGGCGATCCGGCGGCGCTCGTCCAACGGGCAGGCGACGAGGCCGCGAGCCTGCGCGAGCTGATCGATGCGATCCCGGTGCAGCTCTGGCGGCGCAGCCGCGACCGCGCTTTGGTCGATTGCAACCGGGCCTATGCGAGCGCCCTTGACGCGACCCGCGAATTGGTGCTGGCCGAAGGCCGGGAGCTGGCGCCGACCGAGAGCCAGGAACCGGCGGTCGGATGCGCCGGCTTAGCGGCGCAGGCAGACGGGCGCAACGCTCGTCGCCGTGTCGTGATCGGCGGCTCTCGCCGTTTGCTCGACATAACCGAGTTGCCGTGCAGTGACGGAGGAGCGATCGGCTTCGCCTTCGATCGCACCGACGTCGAGATCGCAGAAACCGAGCTGCGGCGCCACGTCAGTGCACACGCCGAGGTGCTCGAAGGCATCGGCGCGGCCGTAGCGATCTACGGCGCCGATCAGCGGCTAAAATTCTTCAATGCCGCGTTCGCCATATTGTGGGGCCTCGAGGCAGAATGGCTCGCCGCCGAACCTTCGTTCGGGGACGTGCTGGAGCGGCTGCGGGAGCGCCGCCGCATCCCGGAACATGCCGATTTCCGGGCCTTCAAACGCGAGCGCCTACAACTCTTCACCTCGCTGATACATCGGCAGCAGGAGCTGATGCATCTGCCGGACGACCGCACCTTGCTGTTGTCCATATCGCCGCACCCGTTCGGCGGGCTCACCTTCATCTACGAGAACGTGACCGACCGGTTGGCGCTCGAGCGTTCGTGCAATACCCTGACCCAGGTGCGGCGCGCGACCCTCGACAACTTGTTCGAGGGGGTTGCAGTTTACGGTAGCGACGGCCGGCTGAAGCTCCACAATCCTGCTTACCTGAAGATCTGGGGATTGACCCAGGACGATGTCGCCGGGGAGCCGCATATCGGCGAAATCGTCGACAAGATGCGCGCCTTTCTCGATGACGGCGGCGATTGGGCGGCGATGAAGCAGGGGATCATCGCCAAGGTCACCGCACACGCGGCGGCGAGCGGCCGGCTCTCCCGAAGCGACGGCTCGATGCTGCAAGTGGCGACGATGCCTCTGCCCGACGGCAATGTGCTCTTGACCTATCTCGACGTGACCGACACGGTCCGGGTCGAGCGGGCGCTGCGCGAGCGCAACGTGGCACTCGAAACCGCCGGGCGGCTGAAGAGCGAATTTCTCGCCAACGTGTCCTACGAGTTGCGTACCCCGTTGAACGCGGTCATCGGCTTTGCCGAAATCCTGGCGAACCAGTATTTCGGAACCCTCAACCCACGCCAGCTCGATCACAGTCACAGCATACTTGCCAGCGCGCGCCTGTTGATGAAGCTGATCAACGACATCCTCGACCTGGCGACGATCGAAGCGGGCTACATGGTGCTCGAGACCGGCAGGATCGACGTCTCCGAGATGCTACAGTGCGTCCTGACGCTGACCCGCGAGCGCGCCCGAAACCGGGATCTGGAACTCGACCTCCGCTGCCCGCCCGAGATTGGGGTCATCGAGGGCGACGAACGGCGGCTCAAGCAAGCCCTCTTCAATCTGATCTCGAATGCCGTCAAATTTACCCCCCCAGGAGGTGCGGTCCGCCTCGAGGCGGCGCGCGACGAAGAGGCGCTGCTGCTGACGGTCGCCGATACCGGTGTCGGTATTCCGCTGGCGGATCAGGCCCGCGTTTTCGAGAAGTTCGAGCGTGGCGTGCGCCAATCGGGGGCCGGCCTCGGCTTGTCGCTGGTCAAAAGCCTGATCGAGCTGCACGCCGGAACCGTCGTGATCAAGTCGGCCTCGGGGCAAGGAACCAGGATCACCTGCCGGCTGCCGGTTGCCCAGCGCGCGAGCCCCGCTCGCGCCGCGAGCGGATCTCGCGTCGAGGCTGGGGCGCTGACTGCACCTGCGTCATGACGCGATAGCGCACGCCAAAGCCGGCCCGTGTAATCGCCGATTGCCGTCGCCGCGACTTTTCTCCCACTTTTCAGCGCGAGCCTCTTTCGTTAGCGTCAAGTACGATCTAATCCGGTTGGGCCCGTGGGAGCCCGGTGTCGATGATGGAGCAGGCGGTAGGCGCGCTGCGCGGCGGCGAAATCGCGGACAGCGTGATCGCCGACCTTATCCCGCTCCTGGTCGGCCGCACCGTGCTCGTTCTCGGCGACGTGATGCTCGACCGATACGTATCCGGAGAGGTGAGCCGGATCTCGCCGGAGGCCCCGATCCCGGTGCTGCGCGTCATTGCGGCGCGGGCGAGCTTGGGCGGCGCAGCCAATGTCGCCCAAAATGTCGCCGCGTTGGGCGCGCGCGCAATCCTCCTCGGCGTCATCGGCACCGATGATGCCGGTGCCGAGATCGAGCGCCTCGTCGCAGCCGCCGGTGAGAGCGTCGATGCGCGGCTGTGCGCGATCCCGCAGCGGCGAACGACCGTAAAGACGAGGTTCACCACCAGGAGCATGCACCAATTGCTGCGGGTGGACAACGAGACGGTCGATCCGCTCGACGACGAAAGTGCGGCCGAGCTCAGGCGCCGGTTCGCGCGAGCGCTCCCGGAAAGCGACGTCGTCGTGCTCTCCGATTACGCCAAGGGAATGCTGTGCGATCGGCTGCTCAGGGGGGTGGTCAATCTCTCGCGCAGGGCCCGCCGGCCGGTCATCGCGGATCCCAAGCGAGCTTCTTTCAAAGCCTACCGCAACGTCACCGTCCTGACGCCAAACGCCCAGGAAGTGGCTCGGGCGACGGGTGTCGAGGCCGCAGACGAGGACGGTGCCGAGAGGGCCGCCCGGATTGCGCTCGATGCTGCTGCCTGCGATGCCGTGATCGTCACCCGTTCGGAAAACGGCCTGGCATTGGTGCGTCGGGGGATGCCGGCCCTCCACCTACCGGCGCGGGTGCAGGAGGTCTCCGACGTATCGGGCGCCGGCGACACCTTTGTCGCGGCATTGGCTGCGGCACTCGCGGGCGACAGGGATCTCGTGAAAGCGACCCGTCTCGCCAACATCGCAGCCGGGATTTCCGTCTCGCGGCCCGGAACCGCCGTGGTCAGCGGCCGTGATTTGGCCGAGGAGCTGCGACGCCGGAATGTAATCGCCAGCGACGAAAAGATCATGGATGCCGAGGGGGCGCTGCGGCATATCGCCGAGTGGCGTCGGCGCGGTCTCAGGATCGGGTTCACCAACGGCTGCTTCGATTTGATCCATCCGGGCCATGTCCATCTGCTGGCCCAGGCCCGCGCGGCGTGCGACCGGCTCGTCGTGGCGCTCAACACCGACCTTTCGGTCAGGCGCCTCAAGGGGCCGGAGAGGCCGATACAATCCGAAGCGGCGAGGGCCACGGTCATGTCGTCGCTCGCCTCGGTGGATCTCGTGGTTCTCTTCGCCGAGGAGACGCCGCTTTCGTTGATCGAGGCGATCCGCCCGGACGTCCTGGTAAAGGGAGCCGACTACCGCCCGGAGCAGGTCGTCGGAGCCGACATCGTCCGGCGCAACGGCGGGAAAGTGCTGTTGGTGGATCTGCTCCCAAGCCAGGGGACGACGGCAACGATCGCGCGGGTCAGAGAGCGCACCAGAGCCGTCGGTTAGCGGGACCCGCGAAATTCCCGGTTGACCAGTAATACAGCGAAGTCAGAAAACCGCCCGGTAGGGCCGCCGAAACGAACGCCGCGCATCTAGCCGAATCAAACGCTTGCATCGAAAATTCCCTAGTTTAGCGAACAGGGAATTTTTTCATCCGATCAGGGAAAGTTTGTCCGCCGAACAGGGAACGAGTCTCGCGATTTGCGGCCGATCAGGGAAGCACCAGGGAACCCGTTCTTGCGGCGGTTGGGGGTTTGTGAGAAAACCCGCGGCCGGGCGAGGTCCGCGGCTCGCTCGATGCGACGGTGAGGGATGCCATTGAATATCGCAGAGATTCCGGTCTTCATCCTATGCGGGGGCCTCGGCACCCGGCTCAAGGAGATGACGGAATTTCGCCCGAAGCCGATGGTAGCGATCGGCCCCGATCCGATCCTGCTCCATATCATGAAACACTACTCCAGCTTTGGCTTTCGCAGGTTCGTGCTGTGCATGGGCTACAAGAGCGAGATCATCCGCGACTATTTTTTGAATTTCTATGCCAGGAACAGCGACCTCACGATCGAGCTGAGGACCAACTCGGTCGAAGTGCACAGCGTCGACCACTCCTGCGACTGGAAGGTCACACTCGCCTATACCGGCGAGCTGACGATGACCGGCGGGCGGATCGCGCGGGCTGTCGCGCGCTATCTCGGCGATGCACAGCATTACGCGATAACCTATGGCGACGGGCTGACCGACGCGGACCTCGCGGCCGAGCTCGATTATCATGTGAGCCACGGCAAGATCGGCACGTGCTCGGCGTAAATCCGCCCTCGCGGTTCGGTGAATTCCGCATGGCCGGCACCGATCTCGTCGAGTTCGTCGAGAAGCCGGAGCTGCACTCGGCCTAGATCAATGGCGGATATTTCTTCTTCCACCGGTCGTTCGACCGATATCTATCGCCCGC
>DASQCY010000239.1:0-2665 GCA_035634495.1 Allostellaceae bacterium | reverse complement strand
GGACTGTTAAAGCTGATATTTCACGGCGAGACCCGCCAGCTACTCGGCGTCCACATCATCGGCGAAGGGGCGAGCGAGCTGATCCATATCGGTCAGGCGGTGTTGTCGTTCGGCGGGACGATCGACTACTTCATCGAGACGGTATTCAATTACCCGACCCTGGCGGAATGCTACAAGGTGGCGGCGTTCGACGGCATCAACCGGCTCGGTATATTCGAGCCGGAGCAAGCGACAATCCCGCAGACGGGATGACCGCGCGACCTCGATAACTGACGACAGACGCCCGGCCGTCGGCCTTATTGGCCGAGCCAGGCCGCAACGGACACCCCGCTCATAAACTCTTTTACTGCCAGCCCGATTGTCACCAGCATCAGGGCGCCGAGCACCAAGGTGAATGCCATGCGCCGCCCGTCCGAAGTCGGCCGGATCAGGATTATCAGCGACATTGCGACAGCGCCTAGAATCAGGACCGCTTGATACCAAGGCATCGTGCAAACCCTCGTTGGCGATACGATAGCCAAGAACGGTTAAGAGGTCCTTTCCGGCTGTGGTGAGTGGGCGGGGCAACGCCGATCCCGAAAAAAGGCGCGCAGCAGATCGGCGGCGCGTCGCTCCTCTATCCCGCCATAGATTTCCGGGCGATGATGGGTGGTCGGCTGGTCGAACAGGTGCGGGCCGTGCTCGACCGCACCCCCTTTCGGATCGTAGGTGCCGAAATAAAGCCGGCGCAGGCGGGCCAAGGCGATTGCCGCGGCGCACATCGCGCACGGCTCGAGGGTAACATAGAGATCGCACTCGACGAGATGCTTGGTGCCGAGCAGCGCGGCACCGGCGCGCAGTACCAGCATCTCGGCATGCGCCGTCGGGTCGCGATCGGTCTCAACCCGGTTGCCGGCGGCGGCAAGAGCACGGCCCTCGCGATCGACCAGCACGGCGCCGACGGGCACCTCGCCGCGCGCCGCCGCCACCTCGGCTTCGGCGAGAGCAAGGAGCATTGGCGACGGGCCCGCAGTCATCCGCCGTGCCAGCGCCGGATCGGCTCCGGGATCGCGATCGGCCGGCGTGTCGACAGACGCATGAAAAGCCCCTCCTGCTCGGCTTCGGCATGCACCGCACTGCCGACAGCGAATTCGGCGGCGAGCCGCCAGCGCACTCGGCCGAGCCCCGCGACCCTCATGCGGCCGACGAGCGGGTCGGCGATCGTCACCGGACGGCGATAGCTGATGCGCGTCGCGAGCAGGATCGGTGCAACATCCTCAGAAAGCGCCCGAATCAGCGGGTAGGCCTGGTCCAATAGTGCGAGGCGCAGATCCTCGAGCCAGCGGATGAACACGATATTGCTGACGATGCCGGCAAAGTCTATGTCGTAGGTCCGTATCGGCAGCGGCTGCTCGTAGAATTCGCTCATCGCCTTCCAGCTTCGCTTGGACGCTCTTAACATGGCACAGCCGGTTATCGGCCTCACCCTCGATCACGAGCCGCCAGGCGGCTATTCGAAGTTTCCGTGGTACGCAATCCGCGAAAACTACTGCAACGCAGTCCGCCGGGCCGGCGGGCTGCCGATCCTGCTGCCGCACGACCCTGACGGCGCCGCCGCCTATCTCGACCGGATTGACGGGCTCGTCGTCACTGGCGGCGGCTTCGACGTCGATCCTGCGCTGTTCGGCGCGGCAACCCGCCACCCGAGTGTGACGACCAAGGACCGCAGAACAGCCTTCGAGCTCGCCGCGGCAAAGGGGGCGCTCGCCAGAGGGATGCCCGTGCTCGGGATCTGCGGTGGCCAGCAGCTCTTAAACGTCGTGCTCGGCGGTACTTTGATCCAACATATCCCCGACGAGGTCCCGAACTGCGTGAGGCATCGCCAGCCGAACCCGCGCGACGAGCCCGGACACACCGTGCGAGTGATTGCCGGCACCTTGCTGCACCGCATTACCGGTGCCGCCGATCTCGCCGTCAACAGCGCGCATCACCAAGCGGTCAAGGAGGCAGGGCCCGGCCTCGTCATCGACGCCGTCGCCGAGGACGGCGTCGTCGAAGGGATCGAAGATCCGCGCCACCGCTTCTGCCTCGGCGTTCAATGGCACCCGGAATTCGAGATCAACGAGGCCGATCGGCGGATCTTCCGGGCCTTTGTCGAAGTCGCCCGCGTGTGAGCGAGGCGCAGGCGCCTTCGGAGCGCGTCGCCAAATTGCTGGCGCGCGTCGGGCTGTGCTCACGCCGCGACGCCGAGCGGTGGATCGCCGCAGGGCGGGTCTCGGTCGACGGTCAGGTGCTGACCACCCCGGCGGTGACGGTTACGGCGGCGAACGACGTCCGCGTCGACGGCATGCCGCTGGCCAACCCCGAGCGGCCGCGCCTGTGGCGGTATCACAAGCCCGCCGGACTCGTTACCACCCATCGCGACGAGAAGGGCCGGCCGACCGTCTTCGACGCGCTGCCGAAGGAACTGCCGCGGGTGATCTCGGTCGGCCGCCTCGATCTCAATTCCGAGGGCTTGCTGCTGTTGACCAATGATGGCGCGCTCGCCCGCCGGCTCGAACTGCCGGCGACGGGGTGGCTGCGGCGCTACAAGGTGCGTGTCCATGGCGAGGTCGATCCTGACCGCCTCGCCGCGCTCGAAAAGGGCATCACACTCAACGGGGTCGCCTATGGCCCGATCCGCGCC
>DASQCY010000238.1:0-7114 GCA_035634495.1 Allostellaceae bacterium | reverse complement strand
CCATTGGGTCACTTGAAGACCGGATACTTCGGGAAGCTGAATATCCATCAGGATCAGATCGGGATGATGCTGTCGGGCGAGCGCAAGCGCTTCAATGCCGTCCCTGGTCTGCAACGTACCATACCCGTGTGCCACGAGGAGATCATTAAAGAGCTTCATATTGAGGTCGTTGTCCTCCACGATCAAGATCTTCTTCCGCGGCGGCGGATTGGTGTTCTCGTTCGATTTCGGCACTTCGAGCGTCATGCTTCGCCGGCCTCGAGAAAAGTGCTGAAATGTCGGCGGAAGGGTCCATCGCAATCCCGGTGATCGACTTTCCGCCGTGGCTACGCTGCGGGTTGTAGAGGATCGAACTTAACAATCCGTAACCGGTCTCTTGCCTAACCCCAATACGGTGCAGAGCTGATGGCAACCCGATTTCGCATCGGCATAGATCTTGGCGGCACTAAGATCGAAGCGGCTGCCGTTGACCGTCTCGGCGCTGTTCGCGTCCGCCGGCGCGTTGCGACGCCCACGGGAAATTATCGCGCAACGATAGAAGTGATCACCGCTCTCGTCGAGGTGATCGAACTGGAGATCGGCGAAACGGCGCCCATTGGGATCGGCATACCTGGGGCGATTTCGCCGATCACCGGATTGATAAAGAACGCCAACTCCACGTGGCTGATCGGCCGCCCGCTGCAACGAGATCTTGAGACCGCACTCGGGCGGCCAATTCGGCTGGCCAACGACGCCAATTGCTTTGCTCTGTCGGAAGCGACCGACGGCGCTGCGGCAGGGATGGAGACGGTCTTCGGCGTCATTCTCGGCACCGGGGTCGGAGGGGGCATCGCCCTGGCAGGGCGGATCCTCGTCGGCGCCAACGCGATCGCCGGAGAATGGGGCCACAACCCACTGCCCTGGCCGGCGCCGAACGAGAGCCCGGGACCGGCGTGCTATTGCGGGCGCTCGGGCTGTATCGAGACCTTTCTTTCGGGGCCGGCTCTCGCGGCGGATCATCATCGTTATACCGGGCATCGCCTGAGCCCGCTCGAGATCGCTGATCTTGCCAAGCGTGGAGACGCGCAATGTAGCGCGACCCTCGATCGCTACATGCACCGGCTCGCCCGCGGGCTGGCTTCGGTGATCAACCTGATCGATCCCGATGCGATCGTGCTGGGGGGCGGCCTTTCCGGCATATCGGCGCTGTACGAGCGGGTTCCTCCCTTGTGCCGGCAGTACATCTTTTCGGATCACGTCGTCACCCGCCTGTTTCCTCCCGCTTACGGCGATTCGAGCGGGGTGCGGGGCGCCGCTTGGCTGTGGCGGCTAGAGGAGGAAGGGTGAGGACGCTGTGCCGCGATTACGGCGCCCTTGCCATCTCGCCACCCCGCGCGAGCTGTGCGGCGCGTGCGGCTCACCGCGCCAAGTCTGCCATGCCACACTCGACACTCTGTCGATCGCCCACGTCGATTGCGACGCCTTTAATGCCACGGTCGAGAAGCGTGACCGGCCAGACCTCGTTGATCGGCCGGTCATCATCGACGGCGGTTCCTGTGGTGTCGTGCTCGCCTGCTGCTACGTCGCGCGACTCTATGGCGTGCCGCTCGACGACGCCGATGTTCAACGCACTGGCGGCTTGCGCGGATGCGGTGGTGATCCGATCGGACATGGCGAAATATCGCGAGGTCGGACGCGCGGTGCGCGCCGAGATGCTGCGGCTGACGCCGCTCGTCGAGCCGTTGTCGATCGACGAAGCCTTTCTCGACCTTGGCGGCACCAAGGAACTCCACGGCGCTTGTCCGTCCCAGCTCCGCACTCGCCCTTCGGGTCGAAGGCGAGCTCGGTATCACCGTGTCGATCGGCGGGCGAAGCTGACGGCGTCACCCGGTTTCGGCTGATCGGCGTCGGGGCCGACGCGCTCGTCGAGGGCCAGGCGGCCGACCCGCCGACCCTGTTCGACCGCGAACTCGACCGGCCGCGGTGGCTCGAACACGCGATGGATCAAATTCGCGGCAGACTCGGCGGGGGCTCCGTGCGATTGGGCCGCGACCTGCCGACCGCCGGCAATACGTCACACCCTACGACATTTCGGCGCAGGGAGGGGTGGTGACCGGATGAGCATTTGCGGTCAGCAGTTCGGTTTAGCTAGCGGCTCGATATCGTCCAGCTTGGCGCGGATCGAGTACTCGCCGTAGTCGATCAGCATGTCCTGCGAAACTCCGTTGTCGAGAAGGCGCATGCCGAGCTCGTAGTCCGGCTTTTCGACGCTCGCATCCACCGGGAAGAAGGCAAGCCGGACGCGCCAGCCTGGCCGTTGCAACAAAGGACTGAGCTTTACCGCTGCCGGATCGGCTGTGATCTTGACCCCGATCGCCGCTGAAACCTGAACGGCATTCTCATCGGTGGCCCCATCGAACACCTGGCGTGAGAGAAAGTTCTCCCCCTCACGCGCCTTGTCGATCAGCAAGATCGTGTGCGCGCTCGGGAACAACACGCCGGGATCGAGCTTCAGGGTCTGCGGTTTCGGTTTTGTGAACTCGACGCTGCCGCCCTTTCCTGGAGCATCGAGCTTCGCCTCACCGCGGATGTCCTGGTCGAGCTCGCCATTTCGACTCTGCTTTTGATTAAAGCGGTAGCGCAGCCCGTCTTTCGACTCCCAAGTGACAAAGCTCGACACGATGTCCACGTCGGGTGTCTCGCCGTAACGCATCCTGAGTCGATAGCGCTGCTCGATGGTCCATCCGTCGCACGTCTCGCCCCATTCATAGTCCATTGTGCCGCGCGCATCGACCACACCAGAGTCGTTTCGAGCAGAACCCAAAGTCATCGAATAGAGCGCCCGGTGCGGTGCGATCTCGGCACCGAGAGCCGCTGTCGTCGCCACTGCCACAAGCCCCGCCACAAGGACAAACGATACGATGGGCCGATTGATCATGGACACAACACTCCCAGGTCGGTACCGCCAAACAAAAGCTCTCGATACCAGCATGCAGATAATAAGCAATTCTCGTTCCTAACGATCCCCGCACAAAGTTCCACCTCACCTCGGCCGGAAATTCTCGATCAAACCGCGACGGCGCACGGTCCAGGGTCAGCGATTTGCACTTCTAGAGGGCGGCAAATCGACTCTGATATGGAGCTCCCGTAGCCGCTCCAGCGAAACTGGTGCCGGAGCTTGCATCAAGAGATCCCGTGCCTGCTGATTCATCGGGAAGGCGATCACCTCGCGGATGTTCGGAGTGTCCGCGAGCAGCCTGACGATGCGGTCTATGCCCGGTGCCAGCCCGCCATGTGGTGGCGCACCGTAGCGGAAGGCGTTGAGCACGGCTACGAAGCGGGCCTCGACCTCGGCCGCGTCGTAACCGGCGATCGAAAAGGCCTTGTACATAATGTCCGGCCGGTGATTGCGGATCGCACCGGAAGCGAGTTCGACGCCGTTGCAGACGATGTCGTACTGATGCGCCAGGATCGACAACGGGTCCTCGTTTTCGAGCGCGTCGAGCCCGCCCTGCGGCATTGAGAACGGGTTGTGGCTGAAGTCGATCTTGCCGGTTTCCTCGTTCAGCTCGTACATCGGAAAGTCGGTGATCCAGCAGAACTGGAAGGCGCCCTCCTTGGTGAGGCCGAGCTCGCGCCCGATCTTGAGTCGCGCGTCGCTTGCGAACGGCATAAAAGTCTTTGGCGCGCCGCACACGAAAAACACCGCGTCACCGTCATCGAGCCCGAGCTCAGCGCAGATGGCGGCGGTGCGCTCCGGGCCGATATTGTTGGCTATCGCCCCGACGCCCTCTCCGTCGCGGAAGAAGATGTAGCCAAGCCCCGGCTGCCCCTCGCCCTGCGCCCACGAGTTCATCCGGTCGCAGAAGGCGCGGTTGCCGCCCCCTGCCGCGGGAATCGCTCGCACCCGCGCCTTGAGGTCGCTGGCTATCATGTTGGCAAACACGCGAAAGCCCGAGCCGCGGAAATGCTCGGTCATGTCGTGCATGACGATTGGATTTCTCAGATCGGGCTTGTCGCTTGCATAGCTGAGCAACGCCTCGGTATAGGGGATGCGCTTGAACGGAGCGGAGCTCACCTTCCGGCCGCCGCCGAATTCTTCGAACACCCCGTGCAACACCGGCTCGACTGCGGCGAACACATCCTCTTGGGTTACGAAAGACATCTCTAGATCGAGTTGGTAGAACTCGCCCGGTGCGCGGTCGGCGCGGCTCGCTTCGTCGCGAAAGCACGGCGCGATCTGGAAATAGCGGTCGAACCCCGCGACCATAAGTATTTGTTTGAATTGCTGCGGCGCCTGCGGTAACGCGTAGAACTCACCCGGGTGGAGCCGGCTCGGCACGTAATAGGGCCGCGCCCCCTCGGGCGAGTCGGCGGTCAAGATTGGTGTCTGGAACTCGGTGAAGCCCTGCTCCACCATCCGCCGCCGGATCGAGGTGATGACCTGTGCTCGCAGCATGATGTTGGCGTGCATCCGCTCGCGCCGCAGATCGAGAAAGCGGTAGGTCAACCGCATGTCCTCGGGCGTCTCGGCTTCGCTGTTGACCGGAAAAGGCAGCGGTGCGGCTTCCGAGCGGACCTCGAGTTCGGTGATGACCAACTCAACCTCGCCGGTATCGAGATTGGGGTTGATCGTATCGGGGGACCGGGCGGTGACCCGTCCGGTCAACGTCAAGACGCTTTCCAACCGCAGCGCGTCGGCCGCAGCGAACAAGGGCGAGGACACATCGATCACACACTGGGTAATGCCGTAGTGATCGCGCAGATCGATAAAGAGGAGCTGGCCGTGGTCGCGTTTTCGGTGCACCCACCCTGATAGCCGCGCTGGCCGACCCGCATCGGCAAGGCGCAACGCTCCGCAGGTATGGGTCCGATAGGCGTGCATCGGGGAAGGGTCCGAGACCGCATTCAAAAGAAGGAACACGGCATGGAAGAGCTGCGCTTGTCAAGGCGCGAGCCCTCCACAGCACAGGGGTGGTTCGAACTTCCCGGCTTCGATATACAGCGCAATTAATGATGGTAATCACCGATACCGCGGCCCTCGTCCGCTTTTGCGCCGAGCAAAGCGGCACCAGCTTCCTCGCCGTCGATACCGAGTTCATGCGCGAGCGCACCTATTGGCCGATCCTGTGCCTCGTGCAGATAGCGGGTCCTACAGAGGCAGCGGCGATCGATGCGCTCGCTCCGGGGATCGATCTGACGCCGTTGCTCGCCTTGATGACGGACGAAAGCGTTCTCAAGGTGTTTCACGCCGCACGCCAGGACATCGAGATTTTCTTCAATCTGTCGGGTGCGGTCCCGACACCGCTGTTCGACACCCAGGTCGCCGCGATGGTTTGCGGCTTCGGCGATGCGGCGAGCTACGAGACGCTCGTCGGCAAGCTTGCTCAGGCCTCACTCGACAAATCCTCCCGTTTTACCGATTGGTCGCATCGGCCGCTTACCGACCGGCAAATCCATTATGCGCTCGCCGATGTCGTTCATCTGCGGACCGTCTATGAAAGGCTGCAGCAACAGCTGGCGTCAAACGGCCGGGCCGCCTGGTTCGCCGAGGAGATGGCGGGGCTCGCCGATGCTGCGACATACCGGAACGATCCGAGAGAGGCTTGGCGTCGCTTTCGCCTGCGCGGCCGGGTCGATGCGCGGTTTTTCGGGGTCCTGCGCGAGGTGGCAGGGTGGCGGGAAACCGCAGCTCGGCAACGCAACCTGCCGCGCGGCCGCATCATGAGGGACGAGGCGGTGCTCGAAATCGCCGCCCATGCCCCCAAGACCATAGAAGCGCTGGCACGATCGCGTAGCCTCGGGAAGGGAGTGGCCGAAGGCAAGCTCGGCAACGAGATCCTGCAGGCGGTGCAACGCGGGCTCGCCAGTTCAAAGGCGCTGGAGCCTCCGGCACCGTCTAGAGCCGATACCCCGCCCGGCCTCGGCCCGCTGATCGAACTGTTGCGCGTCCTATTGAAGCAGAGATGTGAGGAGCATCAGGTTGCGCAAAAGCTGGTGGCCACGGTCGAGGATCTCGAAGCGATCGCCGCGGACGACAACGCCTCCGTGCCGGCCCTCTCCGGATGGCGCCATGAGATCTTTGGCAAAGACGCGCTCGCGCTAAAGCACGGCCGGCTGGCGTTGACGGTCCGGCGCAACCGGATCGCACTGGTCGAAGTTGCCGACCTTGCGCGATGATCGATGCCCCGCGGCTTGCCCGGTCCCGCTTCCCTGCTCGACGGGAAAATACCGGGAAAACCTCGATTTCATGCCCAAAATCGCGCGAATCAGGGCACCTGACGGCTCGCAGATCAAAGACTTACGAGACAATTCCCTACGCGAGCGAACAGGGAATTAAATCGGCCGAACTGGGAGGCTAAATCCGCCTAACAGGGAAGCACCAGAGAAGCACCAGGGACACGCGGGTCTAGCTTGCGGGCTTGCGTTTGAGCCCGTTCGCGGCGAGGCCGTCGAAGTAGGCGCGCCAGCGCTTCTCTTGTTCATCGCCGGCTGATAGAGATAGTCCAGGAGAGGATCGCGGTATCGTGCGGATCGTCGAAGGTCCGAGGCTGAAATCCTCGCGGCTTATCCTGATCTCCAGCCCGACGACATCTTTGAGGCGCTACAACACGCGGCCGCGGCTGTGCCCGAACGTGAGCTGCCGTTGCTCCGTGAGATTTCTCGTGGACAATGGTGTGTCGACCGGGCGCCTCGCCAGGCTGGTCGGCTCGTCGGTTAAAGTCACGCTGGAAATCGAGGCGGGAGCTCCGGAGCAGGTCGTCCGCACCGTCACCGAGAACCGCCGCACCTTGAAGTTCACCACCCACGGGTTCGAGCAGAAGTAGGGAAGGCTAGCTCGCATTTCTCAAAGGGGGTAGGTGCATCGGGCCCTGGATCTGAGAAAATCGTGTTGCGAGAACGGTTTGGTCTCACGACCAGGAGGAGTCCCGATGCAGACAGAGTGTAGTGCGGATCTATTTGGCTTTGCACGCGTTGAAGGGCGGGCGGTGGTGGCAGCGTTCGACGGTAGGACGACGACCTCGGAGGCCGGGGCGATGCTGCTCGGCGCCACCGATCAGCAGATCCGAATGATCGAGCGCTTTGCCGGCTGCTTCACCGATTACCGTGCGGCTGACTTGGTCGTACACGAAGT
>DASQCY010000237.1:0-5834 GCA_035634495.1 Allostellaceae bacterium | reverse complement strand
CGCGCCGCAACCGGATCATTTCCGCGATGGCCCTCGGCGTCGTCGTGGTCGAGGCGGCGGCACGCTCGGGCTCGCTGATCACCGCGCGGTTCGCGCTCGAGCAGGGGCGCGAGGTCTTTGCCGTCCTGGGGTCGCCGCTCGATCCGCGCGCTCGCGGCTGCAACGATCTCTTGCGGCACGGCGCGAACTTGACCGAGACCGCTGCGGACGTGCTGTCGCAGCTCGGACCGCAGCTGGGTGGCATAGAGCAGCTTCGCCCGGTCCCGTTGATTGCGATCCGGACCGCGCCCCCTCCCGTCCTCTTTCCGGCGAGCGGGGGTGCCCCCGGCCGGCCGGCCGCCAGGCTTGCCCCTGGCAGCGAACAGGGGGCGGGCGTTCCGGGGGTAGGGTGGGAGCCATCACCGGGTGCTGACGAACCGGCGGGGGAGGATGCCGGGCTCGAATTGATCCTCGAAAGACTGGGACCCACGCCGGTCGCGGTTGACGAACTGGTGCGCCAGTGCCAGATGTCAGCCGCCGTCGTCGCTACCCTCCTGCTCGAATTGGAACTCGCCGGTCGGGTCGAGCGCCACCCCGGCAACCTCGTATCCTCTCGTTAAGAAAATTTCCGCGCCCCGGCGCCCCGATCG
The DNA here is from genome assembly GCA_035634495.1 of Allostellaceae bacterium. Lineage (GTDB taxonomy): Bacteria > Pseudomonadota > Alphaproteobacteria > ATCC43930 > CGMCC-115725 > AP-15. The sequence continues at coordinate 5,205 of DASQCY010000237.1, read as the reverse complement.
AATGGTTTCATGAAAGTCGTCGTCGTCGAATCGCCGGCAAAGGCGAAAACCATCAACAAGTATCTCGGCAGCGACTACAAGGTCGTCGCGAGCTACGGCCATGTCCGCGATCTTCCCGCGAAGGACGGCTCGGTCCTCCCCGACTCGGATTTCGCGATGTCCTGGGAGGTCGACGGCAAGTCCGAAAAACACGTCAAGACGATCGTTCAGGCGGTGCGCGGCGCCGACCGCCTCTTCCTCGCCACCGACCCCGATCGGGAGGGGGAGGCGATCTCCTGGCATGTCAGCGAGGTGTTGAAATCGCGCCGGGCGCTGAACCAGCTCGACGTCAAGCGGGTCGTCTTCAACGAGGTGACGAAGAACGCGGTGCTCGAGGCGTTTCGCCGGCCACGCGAGATCGACCGCGAGCTCGTCGAGGCCTATCTCGCCCGCCGAGCGCTCGATTACCTTGTCGGCTTTACCTTGTCACCGGTGCTCTGGCGCAAGCTTCCGGGCAGCCGCTCTGCCGGGCGCGTCCAATCCGTCGCGTTACGCCTGATCTGCGAGCGGGAAGCCGAGATCGAGGCGTTCAAGTCGCGCGAGTACTGGACGATCGAGGTCGATTTCCGGACCGAGGCAGGACAGACCTTCACCGCGCGACTGACCCATCTCGACGGCAAGCGCCTCGACCGCTTCGATCTCGATACCGAGGCCAAGGCGCGGGCCGCTGCCGAGGCGATCCTGCGCACCGCAGGATTTGCCGTCGCTGAAATCGACAGCCGACAGGTTCGCCGCAACCCGTTTCCGCCGTTCACCACTTCGACCTTGCAGCAGGAAGGCTCGCGCAAGCTCGGCTTGTCAGCCAGCCGCACAATGCAGATCGCCCAGCGCCTCTACGAAGGAATCGACATCGCCGGCGAGACGGTCGGGCTGATCACTTATATGCGAACCGACGGTGTGGCGATCTCGGGCGAGGCGATCGCCGCGGCGCGCCGCCTGATCGGCAACGAATTCGGACCGCGATATGTCCCGGACCAGCCGCGGGTCTATCGCAGCCCCGCCAAGAACGCTCAGGAGGCGCACGAGGCCATTCGACCGACGGATATCGATCGCAAACCCGCCGATATCGCCGCCGATCTCGATCGCGATCAGCGTCGGCTCTACGAGCTGATCTGGAAACGGACGATTGCGAGCCAGATGGCGTCGGCCTTGCTCGATCAGGTCACCGTCGACATCGCCGACCCGGCGGGGCGCCTGCGCCTACGGGCGACCGGTTCGGTCGTCGTTTTTGACGGGTTTCTGGCACTCTACCAGGAGGACCGCGACGATGCTGCCGAGGAGGAACGCGAAGCGGCCCGACTGCCGGCGATGCGCCAGGGCGAGCGGCTCGCACGCGGCGCGGTCGAACCGAGACAGCATTTCACGCAGCCGCCGCCGCGCTACACCGAGGCGAGCCTCGTCAAGAAGCTCGAAGAGCTCGGCATCGGCCGCCCTTCGACTTATGCGTCGATCCTGCAGGTCCTGCAGGATCGTTCTTACGTCCGGATTGAGCAACGCCGTTTCCTGCCAGAAGACCGTGGGCGGCTCGTCACCGCGTTTCTGACCAGCTTTTTCGAGCGCTACGTCGAATACACGTTCACCGCCGATCTCGAGAACCAGCTCGACGACGTGTCGGGCGGTCGCACCGATTGGAAGGAGATGCTGCGCAATTTCTGGCGGGACTTTTCGGCCGCGGTCGACGGCACCAAGGAGCTGACCATTAGCCAGGTGCTGGCCGCGCTCGATACCGAGCTCGGGCGGCATTTTTTCCCGGATGACGGCTCGGGGCGCGATCCGCGCCTTTGCCCTGTCTGCGGCGCCGGCAGGCTCAGGCTCAAGCTCGGCAAGTTCGGCGCATTTATCGGCTGTTCCGACTACCCGAACTGCCGCTACACCCGGGCTTTTGCGCTCGAGGGCGAGGCGGACCAGAATGCCCCTGCCGACGCTCCGCTCGGAACCGATCCGGCGAGTGGCTTGGCGATTACCCTCAAGAAGGGTCCCTACGGCCATTATGTCCAGCTCGGCACAGACGAGAGTGAGCTCAAACCGAAGCGCGTCGCTCTGCCGCGATCGATAAAGCCGGTTGATGTCGACCTCGACACCGCGCTGCGGCTGCTCGCCTTGCCGCGCGAGCTCGGGCGGCATCCCGAGACAGGCGAGACAATCGTTGCCGGCATCGGCCGTTTCGGCACCTACATAAAACACGGGTCGGTCTTCAAGTCGCTTGCTCCGGATGATGACGTACTGACGATCGGCGTGAACCGAGCCGTCGTCCTGCTCGCCGAACCGGCAGCGCAGCGACGGCCGGGACCTCGGCTGCTGCGTGAGCTCGGCGAGCACCCCGAAGGCGGCACCGTCGCTGTATATGCTGGGCGTTACGGCCCCTATGTCAGCCATGACGGTGTCATCGCATCCTTGCCGAGAACCGCGGATCCGGACACTTTCTCACTCGACCAGGCAGAGCCGCTGCTCGCCTCGCAGCGCCAGAAGGGCAGGCGCCGGCAAGGGAAATCCGGCAGATCTGCGACGGCACCAACGAAGTCGCCAAGGGTTGCAAAGGCGGCGCGCGGTGCAAAGAAGGCGGGCCCAAGGAAACCGCGATCTCGATCGAAAGCGTCGCCGGGCTAGATGCCGAAGCGAGGCCGGCGGGCATCGTCTGTGGCCGACCCGCGCGGCCGCGCAGCGTTGCGTGACCTGCTGCGCGAGACCGGCGAGATCGACGCTCGAGTCACCCGGATGCTCGACCCGGTGAGTCCGCCGATTGTTGGCGTCTTTTACCGCGGCCGGGAGGGCGGGAAGGTGGTGCCGGCCGACCGCCGGAATCGCAACGAGTACCGGGTGGCGGAACGCGATGCTGACGGCGCCGAAGACGGTGAATTGGTGAGGGTCGAGCAACTCTCGACCGGGAATCGCGGCTTCCGGCGAGCCCGCATCGTCGAACAGCTCGGACGCTCCTCGGACCCCGGTGCGGTTAGTCTTTTCGCCATTGCGAGTTATGAGATCCCAACCGAATTCCCGATTGCTGCGATTGCCGAGGCTGCCGCGGCGCCTCCCGCGAGTTCGGCCGGCCGGAGCGATTTACGCGACATCCCGCTGGTCACGATCGACGCCGCCGATGCCCGTGACTTTGACGACGCGGTCTGGGCCGAGCCGGACCCCGACCCAGAAAATCGCGGCGGCTGGCATATCGTCGTGGCGATCGCTGACGTGGCCTGGTACGTGCGCCCCGGCACTGCGCTCGACCGCGAAGCTAGGCGACGCGGCAACTCGGTCTACTTTCCCGACCGCGTAGTCCCGATGCTTCCCGAAGCACTGTCGAACGATCTTTGCTCACTGACGCCGGGTGTCGATCGTGCCTGCCTCGCTGTCCACTTATCGATCGACGCCGCCGGCCGCAAACGGCGACATCGGTTTGAACGCGGGCTGATGCGCTCGGCGGCGCGGCTGACCTACGAGCAAGTCCAGGCTAGGCGGGAAAACTGTAGCGAGGGCGGGTTCCCGTTGCCGCAGGAAGGATTGACGGCGCTCTACGGCGCCTTCGCGGCCCTCGCCGCGGCGCGGGCTGGCCGTGGCGCCCTCGAATTGGATATCGTCGAGCACCGCGTGGTGCTCGACGAGGGGCACCCCGTTGCGATCACCCCCGTCGCCCGCCTCGACAGCCATCGGCTGATCGAAGAGTTCATGATCGTGGCGAACGCCGCGGCCGCGGAGGAGCTCGAGGCTCGGCGGCAAACTTGCATGTACCGCGTCCACGAGGCGCCCGACCCGGACAAGGTTGAGGAGTTGCGTGCGTTGCTCGACGCGATCGACCTCCCCGGTCTCGGCTTCCCCAAAGGTCAAGCGCCAAAGCCGGCGCTGTTCAATCGAATGCTGCATCGCGCCGCCGCGACGCCGGCAGCCGCTCTCGTCAACGAACTCGTCCTACGTTGCCAGGCGCAGGCCGCCTACAGCCCGAACAATCGCGGCCATTTTGGCCTGGCTCTGCGTCGCTACGTCCATTTCACCTCGCCAATCCGCCGCTACGCCGACCTGATCGTGCATCGAGCGCTGACTGCCGACTCGAACGCCGCCGGGCGCGGCGCAGGTTCAGAAGCCCGGGCGTCCGGCGCGGATCGTGAAGGGCTCGCCGCCGTAGCCGAACATATCTCCGCGGCCGAACGTCGCGCGACCGCGGCCGAGCGCGCCGCGCTAGAACGTTACAGGGCGATTATTCTTGCTCGCTCTATCGGCAGCATCTTCACCGGTCGCATCAGTGGCGTTGCCGAGTTCGGACTATTCGTCACTTCGGCTGAGAACGGAGCCCATGGGCTTGTTCCGATATCGACTCTGCCCGGCGATTACTATGAGTGCGACAAGACAGCCCATCGATTGATCGGGCGACGATCCGGGCGGATTTTCCGAGTCGGAGACGAACTCTTGGTCCGGCTTGTCGAAGCGGACGTGGTTGGCGGCCGCCTCATTTTCCGCATCGAGGAGGATGGGGCGGCCCCGACCTCTCCGAGCTCGGCCGGGAAGCGCGTCGGGGTGCGTTCGCGGCTGCCGGCTCGCCGACAGCCCGGTCCGCGCCATTGATTACCGAACGCCGCCGATCTGCCGTGCTCATTGCGGGCGCGAAAGATTTCCGCGAAGATGGACGATCGCGGGGCTCATTGCGGTGGGGAAGTCCGCGGTTTCCTGTTCTGGAGTCGATACCGTTGTCGTTGCGTCCGTTCGCTACGCTCGTGCGGGCGAGCAACTTAGCCTTTGTGGTTCTGCTCGCCGCCTGTGTCGAGCACCAGTCGCTGCCTAACGATCCGGCAGGGCGATTGTTCGCACGCGGTCTCGATGAGATCACCGATCTCTACATTACCCCCGTGTCGAGCCGAAAGCTAATCCTCGCCGGCGCCTCACGCTTCTCCAGGCTCGACGATAAGTTCTCCGTTACGGAGAGCCCCGCGGCGGAAAGCAAAACGCAGGTCGTACTAAGCTATGGCGGCCGCGAGGTAGCGGTCTACCCGATGCCAGCCGATGACGAGCCTCATGCTTGGGGCGCTTTGATGGGGCGCCTTGAAGTCGATGCCAGGGCGGCGTCGCCGATCGTCGCCGCCCTTTCGGAAGACCAAATTGACAAGGCCGTCTTCGATGGGATCACCAGCGCGCTCGATCGCTTCTCGCGTTACGCTGCGCCTGAGATCGCTCGTGATCAAC
>DASQCY010000236.1:0-7057 GCA_035634495.1 Allostellaceae bacterium | reverse complement strand
TTGGCGATCGACATCCGATTGCCGTGCGCCATGTTGACCTTGACCCGAACATCGTGCCGAGCATTGCCGCGGGGTCCGGCCCACACGGTCATCGGCAGGCCGCTGTCCGCCGGATAGATGTTGACCATCTCGTAGAGCTCGCCCTCGACGACCTTGCTCATGCTGCCGCCATCCCTCGGGGCTACTCTAATCGCAGCTGCCAGAGTGCCGGTTTCGGCGCGCAGCCGGTCGGTGTCACCTGTGGCCCCTCTGGCCACTGCCGCAAAAACTGTCCTTCAGTTGCGCATCATGCATGCGACGCTCCGCGAGTCGAACCAGTCGTCGACCATGTCGGCGAGCTCGTCGAGGTCGAACCAGTCGCCCGGGACCGGATACTCGATCCGCTCCTCAAGCGCCTCTTTGAGGCGAGCGATGTCGACCGCGGCACGCTCGAACGGGAAGTCGCCGTTGTGGCGGCCGTCATCGAGCACGTCATAGACGATCTCGCGTAACGTTCGGAAATTGCTCATTGCTGGTCCTGTGGAACGGGAGTTGCGCCGGATGAGCCGCCGGCGCTCGGTTAACTATACTACCAACAGGAATACGAGACCACTCCCTGTGGGTTGACTCCATACCCCTGACAGAACGTCCGGGTCGGTCTCGAGGGTTGCATCGCGGCGTCGAGCAGCAGCAGGCCGTCGGCGACGTCGGCGAGACCATTGAGATCAACGGTGTCACACGCCGACAGAGCGAGCGCTGTCGCAATCGTCGCGTACCTCAACAGTTTCATCAGCTTCATGGGTTGCTCCTGTGGAACGGGAGTTGCGCCGGGAACCGCCGGCGCGCGGTTTCGTCACAGCACAGCGCGGAGCACGAGCCCCCACACCAGCGCCATGACCGTGGATACGACCATGGCCCAGATCCCGTGCATTTCACGCTGCCGGGTCGTCAGGATCGCGCCGAGCACAAAACCGACGACCGGGACGAGGAAGGCTGTGAACCAGGCGCCCTGGATGATGCTGTCTTCTGATGCTGCGGCGCGCTTTGGGTCGTGCGCCTCCTGGTATTTTTTCTCGACGTCGGCAGCGATCTCCGCAAAGCTCCGGTAGGGACGGGTGTCGGGATAGGGATTGGTTTCGGTTGCCATTGAGGTCTCCTCGTGGAACGGGAATGCGTTAGGGAAGCACTTGGCCGAGCAGGTGGTTGATCGGCTCGAATAGGCTGTAGACGAGTGTGCCGATGGCGCCGGCTCCGCCGGCCGCCACACACATGACGACCACCAGCACCGTGATCGCCTCGAAGCGATAGCCGCGGAGCCACGACCAGCTGAGCGATGTGTTCTCGTTCATCGGTGCGTCTCCGCCACCGGCTCGATCGTCACATGATAGAGCTTGCCGGTGCCGGCGAGCTCATAGGTCAGCGTGTGCCGGCCATCGGCATTCAGCTCGTGGCCCTGCCGCTCAAAGCGCAGGCCGTCGACCTCGATGTGCCCCATGCGCCGGATGCCGTGCGTGAGCGCATCGGCGTAGCTCAGCAGGCGGTGCAGCTTTCTGGTGCTGGTAAGGATGTCGTCGAGGATATCGTTCATAGCGATTGCTCTTGTGAAGGGGGAAGGGTCGATGTGCCCCATGCGCCGGATGCCGTGCGTGAGCGCATCGGCGTAGCTCAGCAGGCGGTGCAGCTTTCTGGTGCTGGTAAGGATGTCGTCGAGGATATCGTTCATAGCGATTGCTCGTGTGAAGGGGGAAGGGGTAGGCTGCGGCGATTTCCTTTGGAACGGGAGATCAAGGCGCCCTCGGCTTCGCCTCAAGGTCCGAGGACTTTGAACGGCCGCTTAGGGATCCCCGGGCGGCCGTTCGGTCTTTAGGTATTCAGGGCGCTGTCAATGCCAATGCGGCTGACCAGCGTCAGGTTCGGCGCGATCACACGCATGATGTCGTCGAGGCCGGCAACGGCTTCGGCCTCGGTTGAGGCCTGCCGAATGACGGCCGGGTTGACGCCGTGGGCGTCCCAGGTGTGGGCGTCCCACACGATCCACTCGACCGCGCCGAAGCGCGTGTGAACCGGCGCCACCGCATAGCGGTGGTACTCGCCAAAGAGCCGCTTGGGAGCGGCGAGTTGACCCTTGCGGGTCGGGTCGTTGCGAAGAGCCATTGAAGACCTCCCGAAAAAAACGCTGCCGCCCCCCTCGCTTTTCATCGGTGTGCTCCGGTTTCTGTACCGCGCACGATACGAAAAAATTTCGTCTCCGTCCACTGGGAAACAACCTTAACGAGTGGGATAATTGCACAAGCTCACCGGCGGCACGTTGTTCAGCGGCATCGGCGCGCCCGAAGCCGCAGCACCCAAGATCGACTGGCGCTGGTGCGCCGAAATCGACCCGTTCGCGTCAGCCGTGCTGGCCGAGCGCTTTCCCCACCTTCTCAACCTTGGTGATGTCAGAAAAATCAAACCTGCCGCCATTGAGCCGGTCGACCTCGTCGTCTTCGGCTCGCCCTGCCAATCGTTCTCGGTCGCCGGCAAGCGCCAAGGCCTGGATGACCCGCGTGGCAACCTGGCCTTTGTCGCCCTCGGCCTTATTGGCCGAATTCGACCCCGCTGGGTTGTCTTCGAAAACGTCCCCGGTCTGTTGTCGTCGGGAGCGGGGCGCGACTTTGGCGCCATCCTCGGGGCGCTGGCAAAATGCGGGTATGGGTTCGCCTACCGAATTCTGGACGCTCAGTTCTTCGGAGTGCCCCAGCGCCGCCGACGCCTGTTCATTGTCGGATGTCTTGGAGACTGGCGAGCTGCCGCAGCGGTTCTATTTGAGCGCCAAAGCCTGCGCCGGGATCCTGCGCCGCGCCGAGACGCGAGGCAAGACATTGCCGGAAACCTTGCGGCTGTGCCTCTTCGCGCAAGCGGCAGCAGCACCACGCACGGTGGCGGCATCGGCCGCGCCGGCGATCCGGCGATGAGCCTCGACCAGGACGGCTCGCCGGCGATCGCCTACGCTCTGCGAACGGCCAACACTGGCGCAAACGGGCAGGCAATCGCCTTCGATACGACGCAGATCACGCACCCCGAGAACCGCAGCCAGCCAAAACCCGGTGGCCCATGCCATCCCTTGGCGGCCGCAGGTCACGCGCCGGCAATCGCGTTTGAGAGCCGCTTTGTCCGCAACGGCTGCGGCGCGCCGCTGAAGGCGCAGTCGGGACTCTCGGGCAAGGGCGATGCCGCCCCTCTGGTGTTCAAGGCGTCGCATTTCACGCGCGGCAAGGATGGCGCACCAGCTGTCGTGACGCCGCTGTCGGCCGACGCCGACAAGGGCGACCAGGATCTGCTGCTTGCCTTTGGCGGCAACCGGCAATCGAGACCGCTCAACGTCGCCCCGCCGCTCAGCGGCGGTCATGGCGGCGGCTGCGTCCACCAATACCGACAAAAGGGCAATGAAGACGCCGTGGTCGCCGATCCACTGTCGGTAGCGCCCCCGCGGCGGCTGACGCCGCGCGAGTGCGAGCGGCTGCAGGGACTGCCTGCCGACTGGACGGCGATCGAATTCCGCGGCAAGCCGGCCGCCGATGGACCGCGTTACCGCGCCATCGGCAACAGCATGGCCGCGCCGGTCATGCGATGGATCCTCGACCGCATTCGCGGTTGTGCGCGTTAGGCGTCCGGCTCGATCGCGCCGGTGTCATGTCGACCGCTCTTCAACGGCGCGCACGCGTGCAGCGGTGCGCTGCTGCTGGCGGTTCATCGCCCGCAATTCAGCGCGGATTTCGCGCATCTCACTGCGCACTCCCGCTAGGCCGGTGTCGAGCCGCTCTTCGAGCCGGTCAAAGCTGGCGTCGTGCCGGCGGGCGATTTCGCTCAGCACATCGACATCGTCGCGCAGCGTGCGCAACTCCGATAGCACGCGCTGTAGCTGCCCAGCGATAAAATCAAGGGTGACGGGATGGTCCTGTGGGCTCACTGGTTGACCTCGACCGAATGTTCAGCGGCGGCCCGGAGAACCTCGCGCACGCGGTGCAGAACCTCTGGGTTCATGTCTCCGCTCGTGCACTCGGGGTGTAGTGCTGCCAGCGCCGCAAAGGCGGCGTCGACCATGGCGTCGACATCCGTCTCGTGCACCGGGTCTTGCGACACCTCGGTCATCGGCCTCATCGTGAAATCGCCAGCTTGCGGTGAGGTCTCCCCGGTCTGCTTGTCGCAGTAGCCCTCGCGGACTGCGAAGTCGTAGAGGTCGAGTTCAAGCGCGGCGAGGTCCTCGCTGACCCTCTCATAGTTGCCGATGATCAGGAGATATTGGCGCGCGCCATTCGTCGAGGTCGGCGGATGACAGGCGATCTCCTCGATGTAAAGGCCGCCGCGATAGCCGTCCTTGTCGGGTTCGCCGCAGCAGTAGAGAAAGCCCTTGCCCGGCGGGCCTTTGACCGGCCAACGGGCGTCGGCGAGTGCCTGACCGAGATCGGCGCATGGCGTGCGGGTGCGCTGAAACTCCTCAAATCCAAGAACGCGGTCTGTCGTTTTCATCGGTGTGCTCCGGTTTCTGATGCCGCGCATCATACGAAAAAATTTCGTCTCCGTCCACTGGTATAGATGGTAAACGCGGCGTGTTAGCACGAAAATATTGCGTCCCGGCGGATGACCGGCTATTCTTCGCGGCGGCATGCAACGTGCGCAGCAGCAGCTGACCTTTTTTGAGTGGCGCGAGCGCCTCGGTCTGACACAGCGTGAGGCCGGCACGGCGTTGGATCGCACGTGGCGGTGTGTACAGAATTACGAGAGGCCCGGCGTCGAGATCCCGCACGTCGTCAGGCTGGCGATGCTCTACTTGCTCGAGCACCCAGAAGCGATCGATCGAACTCGCTTTCTCTGAGAACGACAGCCGGCGCCCGGAAGACCGTCGGCTTTTTTGTTTCAACAACTTATGCAGTGCCAATGCCTCGACGTGCCTTTGAGCCGACCGCCGAGCAGAGCGAGAACGTCGAGCTCTTGATCGGTTTTGGCATCCCGGAAACCGACATTTGCCGCATCATCAAAAACCCTGAGAGCGGCAAGGCGATCGACCCCAAGACATTGCGCAAGTATTTCAAGGAAGAGATCGCCGCGGGTGCGACCCAACTGAAGTTGCTGGCCGGTAAAAGGATCGCCGCGACCATGCTCGGACGCGATGGCGGCATTAAAGACCCGCGGACAGAAGCAACGCTGCTGATCTTCTTTGCCAAAACCCGCATGGGCCTGCGCGAGGTCAGCATCCATGCGCACACCGGGCTCGCGGGCGGGGACCCAATCGAAATCAGACATGCCGAAGACGATCTCGATCGCAAAATCGATCGCCTACTCGCCGCCAGCGCTGCGCAAGCAATTCCTCCACAAACTGAGTGATGTCCAACGCCAACTTCTGGCGCGCCGGTGGAAATATTGGGCGCGTGAAGAACAGCTGCCGCCGCCTGGCGAGTGGCGTACTTGGCTGCTGTTGGCCGGTCGCGGCTTTGGCAAAACCCGCACCGGCGCTGAGTACATCCACGATCGAGTCAATCGCCACGGCCACCGGCGCATCGCGCTGGTCGCGGCAACCGCGGCCGATGCCCGTGACGTCATGGTGGAGGGTGAAAGCGGTCTGCTCGCCGTCGGTCACGAAACCGAGCGGCCGGTTTACGAGCCGTCAAAGCGGCGACTGACCTGGCCCAACGGCGCGATCGCCACGACCTACAGCGCCGACGAGCCGGAGCGCCTGCGCGGTCCGCAGCACGACCTCGCCTGGTGCGACGAGATCGCCACCTGGCGCTATCCCGAGGCCTGGGACATGCTGATGTTCGGGCTTCGTCTCGGCAATGATCCGCGCGTCGTCGTCACCACGACACCAAAGCCCGTCAAGATCATCCGCGAGCTGCTGGCCGACCCGACAACGGTCGTGGTCCGCGGCTCGACTTACGCCAACCGGGACAATCTAGCACCAGCCTTTCTGCAACAGATCATCAGCAAGTACGAGGGCACGCGATTGGGCCGTCAGGAACTAGATGCCGAGGTCCTCGACGATGTCCCCGGCGCCTTATGGAACCGCGCGCGCCTCGAGGAGCTGCGCTGGCCCGCCTATAGGAGCGTGCCCGAGCTCGTCCGCATTGTCGTGGCGATCGACCCGGCGGTGACCTCGGGCGAGGATTCCGACGAGACCGGCATCATCGTCGCCGGCAAGGACGCCGAGGGGCACGGCTATGTGCTCGACGACAGTTCCGGCCGCTACACGCCGATCGAGTGGGCCAACACGGCCATTGGTTTGTACCGCAAGCACAAGGCCGACCGCATCGTCGCCGAGGTCAATAACGGCGGCGACATGGTCGAAGCCACGCTGCGCATGGTCGACAAGAATATCTCGTTCAAGGCCGTGCATGCCTCGCGCGGCAAGGTGATGCGCGCCGAGCCAGTGGCCGCACTCTACGAGCAGGGCCGCATGCACCACGTCGGCACCTTCCCGACGCTCGAAGACCAGATGTGCGCCTTCACGATCGATTTGGACCGCGTCGCGCTCGGCTATTCGCCCGACCGCGTCGACGCGCTCGTGTGGGCCTTCACCGATCTGCTCGTCGAGCCGATGAAGGGCGAAGGCATCTTCGAGCTGTACCGGCAACAGGCGAAGAAAGCCGAAGCGCAGCGCGAGCAAGCCAAGCCGGCACCAGTCCCACAACCGGGTTCGGTGGAGTGGTTCAACATGATCAACAGCCGCAATACCGAGACTTGACATGCCACGCGGTGGAACACAGACCTCGCTCGTCGGCATGGTCAACACACTGACGGCGCCGCCGCGTGGCGGCACCCCGAGGCGTTCGACATGCTGGCCTTTGGCATGCGCCTTGGCAACGACCCGCGCCTGCTCGTCACGACGACGCCGCGCCCGGTCAAGCTTATCCGTGAACTCTTGGCTGATGAAGGGCGTGGGGTCGTCGTCACCCGCGGCACCTCCTACCAGAGCATCGGCAATGTCCCGCCGCAGGTCTTCAAGCGCGTGCAGCGCTATGAGGGGACCCGCCTCGGTCGCCAGGAGCTGCTCGCCGAGCTCCTAGACGACGTGCCCGGCGCGTTGTGGTCCCGCGGGCTCCTC
>DASQCY010000235.1:0-2548 GCA_035634495.1 Allostellaceae bacterium | reverse complement strand
TAAGGCATTCACCGGCGCATTGAAGCGCAACGGGCATTTGAAAGCATCCTGGTACGGCTGAGGGTCGGCAGGCGGCGGAAACCTCAGTTCGAACGCCAGCGGACGCAGGTCGCGATTGGTAATCCATCGGAAAAAAGAAAGTAACGTCATAAGGTCGAACTCGAAGCGCTGCCTTGGGACGGGGTGCTTACCCCCGAACAGCTCGAGAATCAGCCGGTGCCCCTCGCGATCGTCTGCGAGGGTGAGGGTGGCCGCGTCACTGAGGATATCGACATAGCGGACGGCCCGCTCGAGAGAGCCGAGCAGGTTTGCCGACGACATCATCGCGTATGCCACCACATCGAAGCTCCCCTGTCGCACCACGCTCGAATTCGTCAGTCCAATTGCCGGGTTGCCGGAGCGGGTCGCAGCGAGCTGCCACAGCAGGCTAATCCCTTCAGTGGGAAAGCGTGCATCGGCATCGCTCATCGCCGCCCGTTCGAGACCTGCCTGCTCAAACAGCGCATGTGTATCGAGCCCCGCTGCCTCGAGTGTCTCGGCAATGCTCTTGACCCAAAAAGCCGCACAGGTCGTTTGATCAGCACTCTTTACGTTCATCGCCCACGTCCCTTGCGCCGATCACAGCTCTCGTGCTCGCGCTAGCCGCGCAGCGTCTACTGCAAATGCGAATTGGCCGCCAAGGCCACTAATTTGGCCGCCCGGGTCACTGACGCGCACAATCGTAAAGCCTACCATTTTAACCCAAGATTTGGGGGGTCGAGTGATCGCAACAAGCGATCGCTGCCGGGAACGCTCGGTTCGCGACCCTTCCATGTCGAAAGAAGTGCAGGTAGACGCACCGACCGGGAGGATCCGCGCAGTAACTCTATGAACCGGCTCTGATTTTCATCGTCGGAGATCGCGTAGCGCAGGGCTCCCAGCGTTGCGCCGCTATTTGAGAAAGTGGGAGTTCTGAACATGAAGGAGGAAGTAGTGCCTGTTTGTCGAATCGAGGCGCCGGGGATTGGCGCCGCCTCCAAGAAGATAATGGTCGAGCAGATTACCGCCGCCATCTATGAGTACTCTGGTCTTTCTTCAGGAATGGGCGCCCGAAAATGTTGCGATGAATGGGTGACTGCTGTCGGAAAATCCTACATTCCAGAAGTTGCCGCAGAAGATTAGTTCCTGAACCGGTTCGAAGTCGTGGATCACGATATCGTGAGCCTGTTCCTCGGCTCACGATACCGCTGGAGCGGAATGGTCGCCCATCGCGTGAGCGCATTCCCGTGGTCGCGATGACAAAGGTTGTCGCGCCGCACCACACAGGACACGACCCATGAACAGGAAATCGTCCCCCCGCATGTCGAAAACCGAATACGACAAGCAGCTCGCTCTGGTTCTTCAGGGTGGCGGAGCGCTCGGCTCGTATCAGGCCGGCGTTTACGAAGCAATGGCGGAACACGGTTACCAACCGCATTGGGTGGCCGGCATCTCGATCGGGGCGATCAATTCGGCGATCATTGCGGGAAACGCGCCCCACGATCGCGTCGCAAAACTTCGCGCATTCTGGGAGCAGGTTTCGTCTCCCTCGGCGAGCTGGCTCGATCTGCCGCTCGACGTTTGGCAGGACACGATGCGGCGATTGAGCGCGATGTCCGCACTACTGTTCGGTCAACCGGGTTTTTTCCGCCCCAACCTCCTGCGTTGCTGGACCACGGGGACATCACCGACCAGCTATTACGATACCTTCGATCTGAAGGAAACGTTGGGACGGCTGGTCGATTTCGACCGCATCAACGCGCGGGAGACTCGGTTCAGCATCGGCGCCGTGAATGTGCGGACCGGCAACTTTGCCTATTTTGACAATGCCCGGCAAACCATCCGGCCTGAGCACGTCATGGCGAGCGGCGCGTTACCGCCCGGCTTTCCCGCGATCGAAATCGACGGTGAATTCTACTGGGATGGCGGCCTCGTATCGAATACCCCGCTGCGGTACATTTTAGAGCGGGTACCACGTCGCAGCACGCTTACTTTTCAGGTTGATGTGTTCGCGGCGGAGGGCGAACTCCCTTCAAGCCTCGACGCAGTTTCGGAGCGAGAGAAGGATATTCGCTACTCCAGCCGCACCCGCATGGGTGTCGAGACATTTCGCTACGCTCACACTCTGCGCCGGAACATAGCCAAGCTTCTCGCCAAGCTGCCGGATTCCCTCAAAAACGAACCCGAAGTCGAATTCCTGACCGGCGCGGCCTGTCAGACAACGATGGACATCGTCGAGTTGATCTACCGTCCTCCGGCCCTCCAGGGGCCGTCCAAGGACTATGAGTTTCTGCGCGCCGCGATGCTGCGCCGCTGGAACCAAGGGCTGAGCGATGCGAGCGCTGCGCTGGCTAGTGCACCTTGGCTCGAGCCGGCGCCCCCGGATGTCGCCGTGCGCACGTTCGACGTTGCCCGGAACAAAGGAGTCGAGGCAGCCGCCGAGAACAGAGAAAAGTCGTCCCTCCGAGAACCGACCCTACAGGGGGCTGCCACTCATGGATGAGGCCATGCTCCGCAAGGCGGCATACGC
>DASQCY010000234.1:0-6097 GCA_035634495.1 Allostellaceae bacterium | reverse complement strand
TTGCCACTTGCAGCGCCGTGGCGCCCTCGGCGGCGTGCTTCTCGATCGCGGCCGCAGCCGCTGCGGGATCGACGGGATCGCTCTTGGCGAGCGGCTCGTCGGTGGTCGCCGGCAACGCAGAGCGCTTGGCGATGCACTTGATCGCGTCGGCCTTGGCGCGGTGCTGGTGTGCGGCGTCGCCACATGCCCAAATCTGCACCGGCGCATGAGGTGCGGCAGAACCTGCCGCTTGGGGTTCTGCCATGGTCGCTTTCCAACAATCAAAAATCGCTTCGGGATTGGCCGGCCGGTCGACCAGTGAGATCTCGTTGAGGACGAGGCCAGTGATCATCTTGGGATTGCCCGCTTCGCGCTTGGTCACGCGACCGCCGATGCTGAACCCCCTGTAGACCTGGTTCTTGACCTTGCTGACCGCGGTCGGGTCGACGATGTGCGCAACGATGCGCGTGATGTTGTCGTCGCCGACCTCGGCCTCGAGCGCGGTCCCAGCGGCCTGCAACTGGTGCATCTCGCGGACCGCGGGGAATTTCATGTAGTCGGGCAAAGCCTCGCGCATCGCTTCGGCTTTGACGACTTCCCCCTGGTCGTCGGTCGACTCCGTGCTGGCGATGCCGTGCACGCGCACGGTCCCGTCAGCTTGCGCCTCGACCTTTTCGATGGCACCGTATAGACGCATGGTAATGAACTCGTGCAAATGAGTTGAACAAATGGACGAACAGACACTCGATGCGATTAAGGATCAGATCCTCGCGTCATTTCCGTTGGAGAGCCGGTGGTACGACTGCCGGAACGACACGGTCGGCACCGTGGTTCTGCACTTCAAACCGCGCGGGATTGTTCTGCGCGAGACCTGCGGCGACTTGGTGCGCTACCGCTACGATCAGTTGCTCGCTGGTCGCCTCACCGAGCGAACCGCTAAACCGCACGAGGCCTTTGACGCCTATCGCGAGGGTTTGAAGCGCATCGACCAGCAATACACAGCGGCGCTGGCTGCTGCCGGCCTCAACCCCACGGTCTGGGACGATGCCTAAAGCGATGAGTGCCGACGAGAGGCGGCCCACCCCGGAAGCGCTGAGCCGGGCCGAGCACGCCTACAACCTGTGGCTCGCTGGCACTGGCACACCCGAGGATTTTTTGCGACCGGCGCAGCGGATCGCGCTGATCTGTGAGATCGCCGAGGCGCTCGATGACTTCAGACGAGCAAATGAGTGATAAGAGGTTTCGAGTTCGCGAACTGCCGGAGCTCGGCTTTGACGAAATCAAAATCACCACCGACGCCCGATGATGGACCGAAGAACCTGCTCGAAGAGTGGATGAACCCGCCGCCCTCGATATTCTGGCGGCTCGACGAGAACCACACGCCGGTCAGGTGCGAGACCTTTGAGGAATATTTCGCGTGGGGTCGGGAGTGCGGCGAGAGCGGTGCGGGCTTTCCGCCGCACATCGGCTACACGCACATCGGCAATGGTGAAGGCGTTCTGATCTCGACGGTCTTTCTGGTGTCGCCAGCTGGCGTTGGCATCATCGAAAATCCGCTGTTCTTCGAAACGATGGTGTTTGGCGGTCCGCTCGACCAGCTCCAGACGCGCTACCCGACCTGGGACGAGGCGGCCGCCGGTCACCAGCGGATATGCGAGGAGGTCCGCAAGCTCTTGGCGCTGTCGCCCGAGGAGTTGAAGGCGCAGATGGATCAGCGCGCCAAAGGCCGCTTTCGTTTTATTCGCGAGCAAGCGCTGGCCATTGGCCTGCCGGAACACATCGCCGATCAGCTTGGGCGCGTGGTTTCACTCAGCCGCTACCGCAAGCGGCGGAAGCGTTGACGTGGTCGCGTATAGCTTCAAGCCCCGCTTTGCCGAGCCGATCCTAGCCGGCACCAAGGGCGGCACTATCCGCGCCGATCGCCGGCGCCATGCGCGGCCGGGCGAGGAGATGCAGCTCTATGTCGGCATGCGAACCAAGCAATGCCGATTGATCACACGCACGACCTGCATCGCGATCGAGCCGATTGAGCTCGATTTCGAGTTTCACTTTATCCGGTGGCCACAGGCGCGGGTGATCGTTTCCACGACCGATCTCGATGCCCTGGCGGTGTTCGACGGGTTCCAATCCTTCGAGGCGATGGAGGATTTTTGGTTGACGACGCACCACGCCCCGCAGTTCCAGGGCTGGCACATCCGCTGGTTGCCCCGTGAAAATCTTTAAGATTGCCGTCGAAGTGCACGGCAAGCGGCGGATCTGGCGCGTGCACACGACCGATGCGGAAACGGCGCAAACGGTCGCTCAAGATTTCTTGCCGATGCTGGACCCGGCGGCAAAATTCGGCACGCCCGAGGAGGAGGTCGATGGATTATTCTCTCGACTGAAAGCCCTCTCAGGCCGCCTCCTCAATCGGCTGAGTCGCCGCCAGTAGATTTTTGGCCGCCTGGCGCTGCAGCTCCACCGCCATTTGCCATGCACCATCTTCAGTCGCCGGGTTTAGCACCTTGGCGGCGCCGTAGAGGTCGTTGATCTGCGGCCGGCAGTTGCGGATCTCGACCCGCACGACATGACTTTTGTCGACGCCGCTGCGTGCCGCATACTCGGGGTAACTCAAGCCCAATTTGCGCCGCTGCTCGCGCAGCAGTCGCGCGATCTCGCGATCGAACAGATGTGACAGCTGGGGACGCTGGCGGGCAGCCGCGGCGAGCAGCTTGAGCGGATCGGGCTTCACTAAGCTGCGGTCCCTGTGATGTCGACCCAGCCGGTCGAGCTGCGCTGGTTGCCGACGAAGTAGACTTCCTTTGCAAGTGTCGAGTCGTGAAACGGCAAAGCCAGTCGGGGAAATGGTGCGAGGTTGTTGATTGCCCCGGTCAGCGCCGTCGCCGGCTGCGTCGCCGGCCGATCGGTTGTCGCACCGCTCGCCCCGACGAGACGAACCTCGGCATTAACGCCTTGCAGAGACTGTGCATCGGCCGGTGTGACGCCGGTGATGATGCCGGCGGCATTGGGGGTGTAGCTGACACCCGCGGCACTAACCGCATTGGCGCTCGCCGGGATCACCAGGAACACATAAGTAAGAGCCATGACTAGGAAACCTCCGTCAGTTCGGGAAAGCTGAAATCATCCAAGGCGCCATGCAGTTCGAGGTCGCGGACACGGTTGCACACGAGTTGGCGCAATTGCGCACAGGGCTCGGACCAGTCGCCTGGTGCCGCTTGACGCAATAGCCGCATGGTCGGATACCAAGGCGTTCGATCGGTATGAAAGCCCCAGCGCCAGCACGGCACGTAGGGCAACAGGCCGACGCAGGGGCGACCCAAGGCGCCGGCCAAATGCAATGGTGCGCTGTCGACCGAGACGATCAGATCGAGGGCTTGCATGTAGGCGGCGGTGTCGTGCCAATTGCGCAGTTGGCGTGACAGATCCCGGACGAGCACACCTGGGCCGGCTTCAAGCTCGCGCGCCGCAGCGCCGACTTGCAGGCTATAAAGTGCTGCGCCCGGGATTGCCGCCAGCTCGAGGAGCATGCCGAGCGGCACGATCCTGCGGGCCGAAACCTCGCCGAGCGGCCGCGGCGCCCAGACCAGCCCGATCGTGAGTTTGGTCCCCGAAGGGGGTGTCGTGAACCAGGTCGGCGGCGAGTCGAAATAGCGCCGAAAACGCGTCGTTTCCGGCGGCAATTCGACACCGAGATGGCGCACATAGGAGCAGATCGGCGAGTGGTAATCGGCCTCCGGCAGGTCGCCCTCGATGTCGAGGGTCCGCCAGCGACCGCGCGCGGCCGCCCGCATCAGTGACATCAGATCACTCGGTACAGCCAAGCTGATCCTGGCACCGCGCTCGACGAGATCGGGCAGAAACCGGGCGAGTTGAATATCGTCGCCGATACCCTGGTCGTGGTGCACCAGGATGTGCTTGCCGGCGAGGTCCTCGCCTTGCCATTCGGGGATCCCGAGCTCCCAGACCTGGGTGCGGCCGATCTCGGCAAAGCGGTGTTCGTAAAGCGCCAGGCCACGCTGGTAGTCGCCCGAGGCGAGCACCGGATAGGCCATCTGCGTGAGGGCCCGGGCATGCTGTACCTCAGAAGGTGCGGAGCAGACCGCCTCGATAAACCAGCGCTCGGACGCCGCCAGGTCGCCCAAGGCGTAGCAGGCAGCACCGAGGTTGAAGGCGATCTCGTGGTCGCCGGGCCGCGCGGCGATCGCCGCCTCGAGCCAGCCCCAGGCCTCGTCGTAGCGCTGCATCCGGTAAAGGACGCAGCCCAAGTTCTTCAGCGCGTCGGGGTGCCCGGGGTCGGCGTCGAGCGCCTTTCGAGCACACACCAGCGCTGCCTCGTGCTGCCCGCGATCGGACAGCAGCGAGGCCACCGAAAACCACGACTCGGGCTGCCCTGGAGCAGCCCGAAGCCCTTTGGTGTAGTAGGGTAACGCGCCGGCGAGATCACCGGCGACGTGGCGGCTATGAGCCGCCTTGAGCGCGGACGAGGTCAGGGGGAGACCGTCGCGTACCCCACGGAAAACGTGTGCGTTCCGTTGGGTGCGGTATGCGGCGTCCAGATCCCGGCGGTGGTCAGCGTGCCGAGATTGGCCGAGGTGTCAGCGCTGTCGGTGATCTCCTTGAGGATCGTCACGTCGGCCGGAGCCACCGGAACGGGAACCGCGAGTGCCGCAGTCGTATCGATCTGGATCTTCGGGCTGGCGCCGCCGGCGGCTGCGGTGACCACGGCAGAGGCGACGGTCATTGCACCCTTGGTGAAGGGCACGGTCAGCAACGTCGAGGCCGCGGTGACGAGCGAGAGTGCGTCGACCTGGGCGGCGGTGCCGTCATTGGCGGCATAGGTGACGGTGCAGATGCCGGCGGTGATCGCACTGGTGCCGGGATCGACCCGCACCTGGCATTTGCGCATCACGTCGGGGTTGGCGGCGATGGTCAGCGAGGTGTTGGTCAGCGCCACCGATGCGACAATCGTACCGACAGCTCCGGCGGCTGGCGCAAATCCCGGTGTAAACTGGACGGTCTGGCGCCGCACCGGAATATAACCGGCCGACAGTGCAAAGCCCTGGTCGCGCGGATCGATCGTAAAGGTGCCGTCTGAATTGGCATTGACGGAGCCCGAGAACGGGCCCTGAAACGCACCGGCCGGGGTAACGCCGACGGCGCCGATCACATTAACAGTCATGGGAACATCTACTCCATCGAGGGAAAAGACCCGCGCCGTCGCGGCGTTGGTCGGGGGGAACCTGGTGTTAAATTTAGGGGTTAAAAATCGCGGCTATGCTTCGGCGAGGTCGAAGACCTCCCACCAGCAACGGCAGTTGAAATGCGGCCAGTCGCCCTTCGGAAACTCCTCGTCAATGCCGATCAGCCCGGCGTTGGCGTTTTCTAGGCAGTCGTCCTCGACGAACTCGTCCTCTTGGGTGAACCACTTCTTGCCCCGCGCGACGTTGGTGCCGCGCATTGCCGTCTTGAGGCCGTCGCGCTCGGCCATGGTGGTCTCGTTGTAGGCGATGGTCTTGGCGCGCGCGCTGTTGAAGGCCGCGGCGCCGGCGATCGCGTCGACGAGCTGCTTGGCCGTCACGCTGGCGGTCAGTGCGTCGACGAGGGTCGTCAGCAGCATGCCGGGCGTGCGCTCTTTGAGCCCAGGGATCAGGTCGGCGGCTTGGCTCCGGGCCCATCGCGCAGCAAGCTCCGGCATCTCGGCCAAGATGGCTGGGACCTCCTCACCACCCTCCTCGAGCGGCGGCAGCCCGAGGTTGGCGCGCGCGTCGTTCCGAGTTTCCGGCACATCTCCAGTAAAGCCAACATTGCGCAGACCGTCTGCGTAGACGGGTGCCAGATCGGCGGCGATGTCGTCCTCGAGGACCGACCAGTCGCCGAGGTCCACCTGCGCGAGCAATTCGGCGGCGCGGCGCCGGCGTTGTTCCTCGGCATCGGCCATCGAGACCCCGCATGGTGATGGGTAAAGTCTTGGTGTGGTTGATCGGCGGCCGGCGGCTGATGCTGAGCGGCTTCGTCTTTGTGCTGTTGTGCCTTGGTGCCGCGGCGGGCGTTGCCGCGATCGGCCTACTCGTCGGCTCCGCTTTGCAGTAGCTCCTCGACCCGCAGCTCGCTGGCACCC
>DASQCY010000233.1:0-3287 GCA_035634495.1 Allostellaceae bacterium | reverse complement strand
GCCCCGAACTACACCCCGTTCTGGACGTGGAATCCAACCCTGGAGCACGTCAGAGATCTGCTGAGCGAGACATTGTTCAGCACCTGGATGCTGAACACGATGATCATCTCGATCGCCGCCACCGCGATCTCGCTGTTCTGCGGCCTGTTGGCCGGTTACGCGCTTTCGCGGCTGAAATTCCCATTTGCCGGCAGCCTCGGGACGATGATCTTCATCACCTACCTGGTGCCGCAGACACTGCTGTTCATCCCGCTCGCCGACATCATCCGCAACTTTCGCCTGGGCGACACACCGTGGGCGCTGATCCTGACCTACCCGACCTTTCTGATCCCATTTGTCACCTGGCTGATGATGGGTTATTTCAAATCCGTCCCCAAAGAACTAGAGGAGTGCGCCCGCATCGATGGTGCCACCCGCTGGAAGGCGATGGTCTACATCATCTTTCCGATTGCCGTGCCGGGCATCCTGTCGGCCGGCATTTTTGCCTTTACCTTGTCCTGGAACGAGTTTCTCTACGCCCTCGTCTTCCTCTCCTCGCCCGAGCAGAAGACGGTCCCGGTCGGCGTGACGTCCGAGCTGATCCGCGGCGACGTGTTCTATTGGGGTGAGCTGATGGCGGGCGCGCTATTGGGCTCGATCCCGGTCGCCTTCGTCTATTCCTTTTTTGTCGAACACTACGTCGCCAGCCTGACCGGGTCGGTCAAGGGGTAATATCCCACTACGAGAGAGCGATGGCAGAGGTCCACATCCAGAGCCTGAACAAGAAGTTCGACGAGGTCCACGCCGTCAAGGACGTGAACCTCGGCATCCACGACAAGGAATTCGTCGTCCTCGTCGGCCCCTCGGGCTGCGGTAAGACCACGACATTGCGGATGGTGGCCGGGCTCGAGTCGATTACCTCTGGGCGGATTCTGATCGACGACAAGGTCATCAACGACTTGCCGCCGATGGATCGCGACATTGCGATGGTGTTTCAGAACTATGCGCTCTACCCGCATATGAGCGTGTACGACAATATGGCCTTCGGCCTCAAAATGCGCAAATTCTCCCGCGCCGACATCGGCGAGCGGGTGCAGCAGGCGGCCGAGATCCTCGGCATCCAACAGCTGCTCAGCCGCAAACCACGACAGCTCTCCGGCGGCCAGCGCCAGCGCGTCGCACTCGGGCGCGCGATCGTGCGCCACCCGCAGGTGTTCCTGTTCGACGAGCCACTATCGAACCTCGACGCCAAACTGCGCGTGCAGATGCGGGTCGAGCTCAAAAAACTGCACGACCGGCTCGGCACCACGGCGATTTACGTGACCCACGACCAGGTCGAGGCGATGACCCTCGGCGACCGTGTCGTCGTCATGAAGGATGGCCTCGTGCAGCAGGTCGGCGAGCCGCTCGAGCTCTACAACGAGCCTGCCAATCTCTTCGTCGCCGGGTTCCTCGGCTCTCCGGCAATGAACTTTGCGACGGTTCAAATCGGCGAGACCAACGGCGCGTTGTGGGCTGAAAACGAGGGTATGCGCATCAAGGTACCGGGCGAGATTGCCAGGCGGCTCGGCCGCCATGTTCGCAACGAGGTCACGATGGGGATCCGCCCCGAGGATCTGCATGTGGCCTCCGCCGCCGATCCGGCAGAACTCGGCTTCGATGCCATGATCGAGGTCGTCGAGAAGCTCGGCTCCGAGATCCTTCTCGATGTGGCGGTCGGTCCCCACACGATGGTGGCCTCGGTCGAGCCCAGCGTCCGCGTCAATGTACACGACCGGCTGCGTCTGGCGCTGAACCCAGAACGCTTGCACTTTTTCGACACCCAGTCTGAAGCGGTGATCTGACCAACGGGAGCACGGAGATGGAGCGCATCAACCGGCGCAGGCTACTGAGACTATCCGGTGTCGGTGCGCTTACGGTGCATACTGGTAGGATCGCGGCAATTCTGGCTTCGGCTCGAGCACCCGCTTTTGCCCAAGGCACCACGCTCCACTGGCTCAAATTCGTCGATTTCGTGCCGCCTTCTGACCAGCTGCTGAAGGGCAAGATCGCCGCAGAGTGCGCAAAGGCGCTCGGCATCAAGCTCAACATCGAGACGATTGACGGCAACGGTGTCCAGGCGCGCATCACCTCGGCGATCCAGTCGGGGACCGGCGCCGACATCATGATGGCGATCAGCAATTGGGCGCAGCTCTACGGCGATAGCGTTGCCGATGTCAGCGACATCGCGGAGGAGATCGGCAAGGCACAGGACGGCTATTACGAGACGGCGCGGGCGTGTGCCAATGACGGCACGAAGTGGATCGGAGTGCCGTGGACGATCATTCCCTCGGTGCTAGTCAACCGCACCTCGTGGTTCGCCGAGATCGGCATCAACGCCGAAAACTTCCCGAAGAGCTGGGACGAGTACCGCACCCAGGGTAAGAAACTGAAGCCGAAATCGCGCCCCTACGGCCAGACCCTTGGCCACACCTACGGCGACGCGCCGGCCTTCTGGTATCCGTATCTGTGGTCATGGGGCGGCAAGGAGGTCGAGGCCGACGGCAAGACCGTCGTCTTGAACAGCAAGGAGACGATCGAATCGGTCAAGTATGCGGTTGATTTCTGGAAGGATTGCTACGACGAGGGCGGCTTCGCCTGGGACGACGCCAGCAACAATCGCGCCTTCCTGTCGAATACTTGTAGCTCGACGGAGAACGGCGCCTCGATCTACCTGCTCGCCAAGCGCAAGTTCGAGGATTACCAGACCGAGACGGGGAAGCCGCTGAAGGACGACATCTTCCACATGCCGCTGCCGGCGGGTGCCGCCGGCCAGTTCAGCTATCATGTGCCGTTCACCAACATGTTGATGGGCTATTCGAAAAACCGCAAGGCGGCGATGGATTTCCTAGGCTGGATCCACACGAAGGAAGTCTACGACCCCTGGTACACCTCGCAAGAAGGCTTTTCGGTTGGGGCGACCAAGGTGTGGGTGAATCACCCGTTGTGGAACAACGACCCGGTCATGCTGCCGTACCGCACCGCCGTATTCAGTGGCCGCTTCGCCGGGTACGCCGGCCCAGCGAACCGCCCCGCGGCGGAGGCGATCTCGAAATACATTATCGTCGACATGTACTCGAAAGCCGCCCAGGGCCTGCCGGCCGAGGACGCCGTCAAATGGGCGCATGGCGAGCTGGTAAAAATCTACGCGTGATGCTGCGGGCTGAGGTTTGCGCTGATCATCTTCAGACAGCATGGATCTGATCGTACGGAATGTCCGTCTGGCGGATCGGCCATCGGCAGAGCCCGTTGACGTCGGTGTTGCCGGC
>DASQCY010000232.1:0-4589 GCA_035634495.1 Allostellaceae bacterium | reverse complement strand
ACTCCGAGCGCGCCGGCGGTCAGGAGCGCATCGAACCGCTTCAGTACCAGTGCCTGCTCACGGGCCAGCACGGTACGCCACCGCAGTGCCTGCACGTAATCTTCGGCGCGGATCAAGGCACCCGGCAGCACGCGGTTGCGCAGGATCCGACCGAAATCCTGCGGTCGGGTCTTCAGATCCTCTTCGTGGATCGCATAAAGCTCGGCGATCGAGATCGTCGTTTTGCAATCGGTGTAATCGCGCAGGCTCGACAGCTGCACCGGCTCGACCACCGCGCCGAGCCCGCGCAGGACCTCGACCGCAGCTGAGATTGCCGGCGGCAGGTCGGGATGCGCGCCGTGAGCATACCAGTGCTCGATCAGCCCGAGACGCAGCTCCTCGATCGTCCCCGTCAACGACGCTGCGTAGTCGGGAACCGGGGCGTCTTCGCTGCCGGGGTCCTCGGTGTCAAAGCCGGCAATGACCTGCAGGAACAGCGCGATGTCCTGGGCGCTGCGGGTCAGCGGACCGCAATGGTCCATCGTGAAGGTGTTCGGAAAGACGCCGCGTCGGCTGACCCTGCCATAGGTCGGCTTCAGCCCCGCAATGCCGCAGACCGCGGCCGGCCCGCGGATCGATCCGCCGGTGTCGGTGCCGACCGCACCCGGGACAAATCCCGCCGCAACCGCTGCCCCGGCGCCGCTCGACGATCCGCCGGGCAGATAATCGGGGTTCCATGGGTTACGTGCCGGCGGCCAGGGCAGGTCCCAGCTCGGGCCGCCGAGCGCGAATTCCCAAGTGGCGAGCTTGCCCATCAATACCGCGCCGCCGGCCTTCAACAAGCTCACGAGATGCGCGTCGGCGGCCGGGACGTAGTCTCGGCAGAGTCGCGAATGGCCAGTGGTCGGAATGCCAGCGGTCTCGACGATGTCCTTGAGCGCGTAAGGGACGCCGTGCAGCGGGCCGCGCCGGCGGCCGGCCGCCAGCTCACGCTCGGCGACCTGAGCTTCGGCCAACGCCACCTCGGGCGTCAGCCGGATAAAGCTGTGCAATTGGCCGTCATGGGCGGCGATGCGGTCAAGCAAACTCCGCGTCACCTCGACCGGTGACAGTTCCCGTTGGTCGTAGAACCGATTGAGCTCGGCGATGGTCAGAAAGGCAGGATCCATGATGCGGGCTCGCGGCGGCAGTGCGGTCTCTAGGCTAGCTTGCAATGGCATCGGACGCCAGCAAGGCGTCACTCAAGGCCGCTGACGACGCCGCTGATCAGATTGCCGCTGTAGAGAGAGGCGACGTCGACAGTGTGGCTCGCCGGAACCGGTTCGAGCGCCGCAACAAACTCAGCGAGGCGTCGCTCCTCGGCGCGACAGAGCTCTTCTGCCGTCTCGACCGTAACCGCGGCAAAGCGCAGCGTGTCGCTCGGCCGCCGGCGTCCGACAACCGGCAGGTCGGCCGAGATGACCGTGGCAATTTTGGGGTAGCCGCCGGTCGTCTGGTGATCGGCGAGCAGCAGGATCGGCTGGCCCGAGCCGGGGACCTGGATCGCGCCGGTCACAATCGCATCGGAGACGATATCCCAGCCGCGGCGATGTTGGAGGAAGGGGCCGTCAAGGCGCATGCCCATCCGGTCGGCACTCTGTGAAATGCGGAACTCGGCGCCGAGGAATGCCGCGACTGCTTCCTCGGTAAAATATTCCTGCTGGGGACCGAGGACGACGCGGATCGGCTGATCGCCGGTCGCCACGATCGGTGACGAAAGGCGGAGCTCGGCCCGATGAGACGCGCCCGCCATCGCCAAGGGCATGAAATCGCCGCGTCGCAATGCGCGTCCGTCGAGCCCGCCGATCGCCGCGCGGACGTAGGTCGAGGCGCTGCCGAGAGTCAACGGCACGGCGATGCCGCCTTCCACCGCGAGATAGCAGCTGGCGGATTGTCGGCCGACGACGACCTCGATGACCTTGCCGCGCGGCAATGTCACGCTTTGCCACGCGCCGGCCGGCATCTTCTCGGCACCGACAGCGAGGCTCGCTCCGACACCAGCGAGCGCGACGCGCGCCGTTTCGGCAGCGACCTCGAAGGTCGGCCCGCTCATCAGAACCTCGAGCACCGGCGTTCCCGGGGGATTGCCGACGAGCGCATTGGCGAGCCGCAGGCTGAACCCGTCGAGCGCCCCCGATACCGGAACTCCGATCGCCTGGTAGCCGGGCCTCCCGAGATCCTGCACCGTCGTGTGGAGACCCGGTGCCAGCACCTGCAACCCGGCGCTCATCGGGAAATTGGCTCGTTAGCGACTTCGTATTTGCCGCTGTCGACCGCTTTTTTGATCGACGCGAAACTCGCGGGATCGATCGGCTCGAACTGCACGTTGTCGCCCGGCGCGAGGAGAGCCGGGCGCGAGCGCGCCGGGTCGAAGAGACGGATTGGCGTCACCCCGATTAGGTGCCATCCGCCGGGGCTCTCATAGGGGTAGATCGCGGTCAAAGTGGTGGCGATCGAGACCGAGCCGGCAGGGACGCGAAGCCGCGGGTCGGCACGGCGCGGCAGTGCCAGCTCGTGCGGCAGATCGCCCATATATGGAAAACCCGGAAGAAACCCGAGCATGTAGACGTGGTAACGCGGGGCACTGTGCAGCGCGACCACCTCGCCTGGCGCAAGCCCGGTGCGGTTGGCGACGTCGCCCAGATCGGGAGCGAACGAGCCTTCGTAGCAGACCGGCACCCGCCACAAGATCGTGGTAGCGCGCGGATCCGGTCGGCGATCGAGCAGGCTCGCGATCGCACGCTCGAGATCGGCGCAGGTGGTCGCAACCGGATCATAGTGCACCATCAGCGAGCGAAAGGTCGGCACCGTCTCGACCACGCCCGGGAGCCGGCTCGATCGCAGGCTCGCATCGAGACGCAAGACATCATTGCTGAGCGCCCGCTCGATGCGGTCGCCGAACTCGACGACGAGGGCACGGTCCCCCGAGGCGAGGAAACGCACCTTCATCGCGTTCCCTGGTAGACTGCGGCGCGGCTCAAAGGAGGGCATATGGCAAAAGCGATCAATCTGAACGCCGATATGGGCGAGGGGTTTGGTGCGTACGACATCGGCGACGATGCGGGGCTGCTCAAAATCATTCGCTCGGCGAGCATTGCCTGCGGGTTCCATGCCGGGGATCCGGTCACGATGCAGCGAGTGGTCACCAAGGCCGTCGCCGAAGGGGTCAGCATCGGGGCCCATCCGGGCTTCAACGACCTTTGGGGTTTCGGAAGGCGGCGCATCGACATGGACCCGCGCGAGCTCGAATTTATGATCGCCTACCAGATCGGCGCGCTCCAGGCGATGGCCCGCTATGCCGGCGCCAAGGTGACGCATTTGAAGCCGCACGGCTCGCTCAACAACATGGCGGCCGAGAACCTCGAGCTGGCGCTGGCGATCGGACGGGCGATCAAGACGGTCGACCGGGACATCATCTATGTGGCACTCGCCGGCTCCGAGATGGAAAAGGCGGGGCGGGAGCTGGGGCTGCCCGTTGCCCGCGAAGGCTTCTGCGACCGGCTCTATGACGACGACGGCAATCTGACCTCGCGCAAGGTGTCAGGCTCTGTGCTCAAGGACCCCGAAGTGGTCAAGGAGCGCGTGGTCAACATGGTGTTGAACGACGAGATCCTCTCGCGCAACGGCAAGCGGCTGAGGGTGCGCCTCGATACTTTGTGTGTGCACGGCGACGAGCCGACCGGTGTCATCGTCGCCCGCGCCGCACGGCAGGGCCTCGAAGCGGCCGGTGTGCGCGTCGTCACGCTGCCCGAGATGGCGCTCTCGTAAGCTATCTCGCCAGGGACCCCCCGTCGACCCAGAGTTCGGCGCCGGTGATGTAGGAGGCTTCGTCCGACGCGAGGAACAGGACGGCGTTGGCGACCTCCTCGACGCGGCCGGCGCGGCCGAGCGGCACCTGCTGCAGCATCCTGGCGCGAATTTCCGGGTCGGCCGTGCGCCCTGACGAGCGCATCGGCGGCATCAGCCCGGGATGTACCGAGTTGACCCGGATGTTGTCAGCACCGTGCTGCACCGCCGCCGCCTTGGTCAAGGTGCGGACCGCCCCTTTCGAGGCGTTGTAGCCGACATGGATGCCGTGCTGGCCGGTGATGCCTGAAATCGACGAGATGTTGACGATCGACCCGCCGCCCGCCGCCTTCATGATCGGGATCGCGAATTTCATGCCCAGAAAGACGCCGCGGGCGTTGACCGCCATCAACCGGTCCCAGGCCGCGGTGTCGAAGAGGTCCTCGACCGCACTGCCGGAGAGCCCGGCATCGTTGACGAGAATGTCGAGCTTTTTAAACTCGGCGAGGGTGGCGTCGACGGTCGCCTTCCATTCCGCCTCGCTCGAGACGTCGAGACGGCGAAAGATCGCCGCCCCGTTCGCCTGGGTGATGTCGGCGACCACCCGACGGCCCTCCTCCTCGAGCACGTCGGCGACGACAACCTTGGCCCCCTCGCGGGCAAAGATGCGCGCCATGCTCGCACCCATCCCCGATGCCGCGCCGGTGATCAGGGCGACCTTGTCTTCTAGCCTCATTCATCCCTCCCGTTACGGTCCCTGCCCGTCAGTTTACGCCGTCGCATCT
>DASQCY010000231.1:0-3642 GCA_035634495.1 Allostellaceae bacterium | reverse complement strand
GCGCGCGGCTCGGCGCTGTTCGAGGCGATCTGCCGCCTGCCCGAGTATTATCCGACCCGTACTGAGGTCGCGATCCTCGAAGAAAACGCGCCCGAGATTGCGGCGCAGATTGGCCCGCACAGCCGGTTGATCGAGTTTGGCAGCGGCGCCAGCACGAAGGCGCGCATTCTCTTGCGAGCCCTCGATCGACCAGCGGCTTATGTGCCCGTCGACATCTCGCGCGAGCATCTGCGGGACGCTGCAATCAGCCTGGCCGAGGACTTCCCGTCACTGCCTGTTGTCGCCGTCTGTGCCGACTACACCCGGGCCTTCCCGTTGCCGCCTCTGCCCGGTCCGAATGGCAAGCGGGTCGGCTTCTTTCCGGGCTCGACGATCGGCAATTTCGAACCCGACGCCGCGGTGCACTTCCTCGCCAATTATGCGCGCATCCTCGGATCCGGCGGCGAGATGCTGATCGGCGTCGATCTGAAAAAGGATCCGGCAATCCTCGACGCCGCCTATAACGACCGGGCCGGGGTGACCGCCAAGTTCAACCTCAACCTGATCGAGCGCATCAACCGCGAGCTCGACGGCGATCTCGAAATCGACCGGTTCGAGCACGTCGCCATCTATAACGAAGCCGAAGGGCGGATCGAAATCTACATCCGCAGCCTCGCCAATCAGGAGGCGTGGATCGCCGGCACGCCGATTCTGTTCGCCAAGGGTGAGCTGATCCACACCGAATATTCGTATAAGTATTCGGTGCCCGAATTCCGCGCTTTGGCGGCAGAGGCGAACTTCCGCCCGGTCGACACCTGGACCGACCCCGCCGAGCTGTTCAGCGTCCACTATTTCAGGCTCGGGTGATCTCTCAAGCGGTCGCAGCACCATCGACCGGCAGAGCGGCGCCGGAGACGAACGACGCCTCGTCCGAGATCAGGAACAGCGCGGCATTGGCGATCTCTTCGGGTTTGCCGGTGCGTCCCATCGGGTTCTGGCGGCCGCGCTGGACGACCAGCGCCTCCTTGTCTTGACCGGCGGTGCGCTGCTGGTCCGGCCGGGCGACAAAGACGCGCAGCATCGGCGTGTCGATCGGGCCCGGGCAGACCGCGTTGACCCGGATCTTCTCCGGTGCCAGCCGCTTGGCGAGCGAGCGGACAAAGCCGACGACCCCGAATTTGGCCATCGAATAAACCGGGCTGAAGGCCGAGCCCTGGATGCCCGAGGTCGAGGCGGTATAGAGCAGGCTGCCGCCGCCGCGCGCTCGGATCTCGGGGATCGCCGCCTCGGTCGTCACCAGCACGGTTCGCAGGTTGAGATCGATCGCGATCTCGAAGTCCGCCATCTCGATCCCTTCGATCGAGGCTGGGCCGGGGTGGCCGACATGGTTCCACACGAAATCGAGCCCGCCAAAGGCGTTGGCGGTGCGCCGCACGATGCCGCGGGCGAAATCGTCCTCGCGCAGATCGCCGACGAGACCGAGGGCGCGGCCCCCGGCGCTAGTGATCTGGCCCACCACGGCATCGACCCCCGCCTGATCGATGTCGACGACTCCAACCGCGGCACCTTCGCGGGCGAAGCGAAGCGCACCGGCCCGCCCCATCCCCGAGGCCGCCGCCGTGACGATGCCGATCTTGCCGTCGAGCCGCATCTCTCCTCCCTTTCTCCGACGAGGCGCGATGCCTCAAGCCGCGATGTCCTTGCTGTCGTAGAGCGCATCGAGCACCGTGCCGTAGGCCTCGCAGATCACATGACGCTTGATCTTCAAGGTCGGTGTCATCTGGCCGTTGGCGATCGTAAAGGGTTCCGCCGCGATCGCGAAGTGCCGCACCCGCTCGATGGATGAGAGCCGTTGGTTCACTCGCGCAACTACCGCGCCAATCGCCTTAGTGAACGAGGGATCGGCGGCGATCGCGCGAAAATCTCCGACTGGTCCTCCCAGAGCGTAGGCGGCTGCGAAGTCGGCGTCGGGAACGAGGACGGCGACGAGATAGGGCCGGCGGTCGCCGAACACCATCGCTTGGGCGATTTCCGGCTCTATGGTCAAATACCCTTCTACACGCGCCGGCGAGATCGTCTCGCCGCCGGAATTCTTGATGAAATCGCGTTTGCGGTCGGTGATCCGGATGTAGCCGTCTTCGTCGACGAGGCCGACATCGCCGGTCTTGAGCCAGCTGTCTTCGAGGACCTGCGCCGTCGCTTCGGGATCGTTCCAGTATCCCTTCATGACGTTGTCGCCGGCCACCAGGATCTCGCCGTCCTCGGCTATCTTCACCCGAACCCCGTCGAGTGGCGGCCCGACAGTGTCGATCTTGATGTGCGCGGGCGAATTGCAGGCGATGACCGGGGCGGCCTCGGTCTGCCCGTAGCCCTGCAGCAGCCTGACCCCGAGCGCCACAAAGAAACTCCCGATCTCGGGATTGAGGGGCGCTCCACCCGAGACCATCGCCTTGAGCCGTCCGCCAAAGCGCCGGCGCAGCTTGGCGCGCACGAGGCGATCGAGCACCGGATCGAGCAGGCGCTCCTCGAAGCTCAGTGGCTGAGACAAGCATCGCTTTCGCCCGATTGCCACGGCCTTGTCGAAAAACCCGCGCGAAACACCCCCCCTGCGCTCGACCGCGAGCAGGATACGGCGGTGGAGTGTCTCGTAGAGCCGGGGCACCGCGGTCATCAAAGTGGGACGCGCTTCGAGCATGTTGGCGGCGAGTGTCTCGGCACCTTCGGCAAGGTAGATTTGCGCGCCGAGCGAAATCGGAAACATCATCCCCGCGGTGTGCTCGTAAGTATGCGAGAGCGGCAGAAAATTCAGAAAGACGTCGTCGCTGAGCCCGACCATCCGGAGCAAACGATAGGCGCCGCGGCAATTGGCGATGATGTTGCGGTGGGTAGTCATCACCCCCTTGGGGATCCCGCCGGTCCCCGAGGTGTGCATCAGGCATGCGATGTCGTCGGGCTCGATCGCGGCGACGACCTCGGCGATATCGTCAGCCATGTCATCCCCGCGCGCCAGCAGTTCCTCCCAGGACCGGATGTCGACGGCACTCGCCTGACCCGCCGCGGGCTCGATCGTGACTACTGTGTGAATCGTCGAGATCTGGTTCGCCGCGGCCAGCACCCGGGCGGAGAGCGGCGGCTTCGAGACGATCACGGCGCGCGCGCCGCTGTTCGAAAAGACGTGCCGATGATCTTCGATCGTATGGGTCACATAGGCCGGAACGGTGATCGCTCCAGCGCTCATGATCGCCAGATCGGCGATGATCCATTCGGGCCGGTTCTCGCTGATCAGCCCGACCCGCTCGCCGCGGCCGATCCCGAGCGATCTGAGGCCGAGCGCGAACCGGCGCACGTCGCGCGCCACCTCGGCCCAGCTGATCGCCTGAAAATATCCGGCATGCTTGGCCCACAGAAACGGTTTGTCGCCGAGCCGACCCGCCTGTTCGAAGAACATCGCCGGCAGGCTGCGGCAGCTGTCGTAGTCCATTCTTCCCCTGTCCTCCCGCCCGCTTTTCTAAGGGTTTCCGGTAGCCAACGAAATAGCCGGGTGGGTCACTGTGGAAATTTCGAAGCTATCGCCGGGTGAGTCGGCACACGCTCGACTGACATGATCGACAACGATAAATTGAGTCGATTGTTTCACGCCACTGCACCTGCAGCAAATCTGCA
>DASQCY010000230.1:0-3540 GCA_035634495.1 Allostellaceae bacterium | reverse complement strand
GATCGGTGACCACCGGAAGGTTCAAACGGAGGTCCGACCGAGAAAGTCGAGGCAGCCCTGCAAGATGTAAGCGGCGGCGACGCGGTCGACGATCTCGGCGCGGCGTTTCCTGGTCATGTCGTGGGCGATCATCTCGCGGGTGACGGCGGCGGTCGACAGCCGCTCGTCCCAAAAGACGATCGGCAGGTCGCCGAGTGCCAGCAGATTTCGCGAGAACTGGCGCACCGATTGCGTGCGCGCTCCGTCGGTCCCGGCAAGGGTCAACGGCAAGCCGATCACTAGCCCGCCGACTCTGTGGGCGCCGACCAAGGCGAAGAGCTGCGCCATATCTTCGCGAAAGCGGCGTCGGCGGATCGTTTCGAGCGGTGTCGCGATGACCCGGCGCGTATCGGACAGAGCGAGGCCGATGGTCTTTGTCCCGACGTCGAGACCCATCAGCCGCATACCTTCCGGCACGGCCTCGCGCAGCTTCACGGGATTGTCTAGGATCATGACCAATGATAACCCGGAGACGCTGAGATCATGGCGCTCGACAAGGCGACTGTGGCGCATATCGCCACGCTAGCGCGCATCAGGCTTTCCGAGGAGGAGCTCGAGCCGCTGGCGGACGAGCTGTCGCACATCCTGACCTGGGTCGACCAGCTGAACGAGGTCGACACGTCCGGGGTGGCGCCAATGGCGAGTGCAGCGGCGGCGAGCCTGCCGATGCGCATTGACGCGGTCACCGATGGCGGCTGTCGCGAGGCGATCCTCGGCAATGCGCCACGAGCCTCGCGCGGCTTCTTTACCGTCCCGAAAGTCGTCGAGTGAGCGACCCGTCCTTGCTCGCGCTCAACCTCGCAGAGGCTCGCGACGGGCTCGCCCGCAAGGCGTTTTCCGCGCGTGAACTCGCCGCCGCGTACAACGACGCGGTCGCGGAGGCCAAGCCGCTCAACGCGTATATTACACCCACGCCCGAGCGCGCGCTTGAGATGGCCGACGCCGCGGACCAGCGCTTGGCTCGCGGCGCGGCCTTGCCGCTCGACGGCATTCCGGTCGCGGTCAAGGATCTCTTCTGCACCAAGGACATCCTGACCACGGCAGGATCGCACATCCTCGACGGGTTTCATCCGCCCTATGAATCGACGGTGACCGACAAGCTGTGGCGCGCCGGCGCGATCATGCTCGGCAAGGCCAACCTCGACGAGTTCGCGATGGGCTCGTCGAGCGCGACAAGCTGGTATCGCCCGGTCGAGAACCCCTGGCGGCGACCCGGAGACAACCGTCCGCTGGTACCCGGCGGCTCGTCGGGTGGCTCGGCAGCCGCAGTCGCCGCGCGGGCCGCACTGGCCGCCATCGGCACCGATACGGGCGGCTCGATCCGCCAACCGGCGAGCTTTTGCGGCATTGTCGGGCTGAAGCCGACCTACGGCCGGTGCTCGCGCTGGGGGGTCATTGCCTTCGCCTCTTCGCTCGACCATCCCGGGCCGATGGGCCGAACTGTCCTCGACGTGGCGATCATGCTCGGTGCGATGGCCGGGCACGACGTCAAGGATTCGACCTCCGCACCGGTGCCGGTGCCGGATTTCACAGCCGCGCTTTCGGGCGACATTCGCCGCCTGCGCATCGGCATCCCCAACGAATATCGCGTCGACGGGATGCCGGGCGAGATCGAAGCGCTGTGGCAGCAGGGTGTCGAGTGGCTTCGAGCGGCGGGCGCCGAGCCGGTCGAGATCAGCCTGCCGATGACCAAATATGCGCTCGCGACCTATTACATAATCGCACCGGCCGAAGCCTCGTCGAACCTCGCCCGCTATGACGGCGTGCGATTTGGCTTGAGGGTCGAAGGCAACAGCCTCGACGAGATGTACGAATTGACGCGTGCCGCCGGGTTCGGCGCAGAGGTCCGCCGCCGCGTGCTGATCGGCACCTACGTGCTGTCGGCGGGATACTATGACGCCTATTATCTGAAGGCGCAGCGTGTACGCACCTTGATAGCGCGCGACTTCGCCGAGGCGTTCGAGCTGGTCGATTGCATCCTGACCCCGACGGCGCCATCCGCCGCCTTTATCGTCGGCGAGAATACCGACGACCCGATCGCGATGTATTTGAACGACGTCTTCACTGTCCCGGCGAATCTCGCCGGCGTGCCGGCGATCTCGGTCCCGGTGGGGCTCAGCGCCGATGGGCTGCCGCTCGGCTTGCAGATCACCGGCCGCGCCTTTGACGAGGAGACGGTGCTGCGCGTCGCCCAGATCTTGGAAAATGCCGCCTCGTTCCGACATCTACCGGGCTTTATCGCGGGGGGGCGCGGATGATCGAGGGCCGCACGGGGCAGTGGGAGACGGTGATCGGGATCGAGGTCCATGCTCAGGTGGTCTCGAAGGCCAAGCTGTTTTCCGGGGCGGCGACCGATTTCGGGGCGGAGCCCAATACCCAGGTTTCGCCGGTCGACGCCGCGTTTCCCGGGATGCTGCCGGTCATTAACCGGTTTTGCGTTGAGCAGGCGGTCAAGACCGGGCTCGGCCTCGATGCCGAGATCAACTTGCACAGCGTCTTCGAGCGCAAGAACTACTTTTATCCCGACCTGCCGGCCGGGTATCAGATCTCGCAATATCAGCAGCCGGTTGTCGGACACGGCCGGGTCAGTCTGGACATGCCCGACGGGACCGTGCGCGAGATCGGCATCACCCGGCTGCATCTCGAGCAAGATGCCGGCAAGAGCCTGCACGACCAGCATCCGACCTTGACTTTCGTGGATCTGAACCGGGCCGGTGTCGCGCTGATGGAGATCGTCTCGGAGCCCGATCTGAGGAGCGCCGAGGAGGCCGGTCTCTATCTGCGCAAATTGCGCTCTATCCTGCGCTATCTCGGCACCTGCGACGGCAACATGGAGGAGGGCTCGTTGCGCTGCGACTGCAACGTCTCGGTGCGACGTCCAGGCGAGCCCTTGGGTACGCGTTGCGAGATCAAGAACGTCAACTCGATCCGCTATGTGATGCAGGCGATCGAGCATGAGGCTCGGCGCCAGATCGAGCTCATCGAGGAGGGCGGAAAGATCGAGCAGCAAACCCGCCTTTTCGATGCCGCGCGCGGCATCACCCGGCTGATGCGCTCGAAGGAGGAAGCGCACGACTACCGGTATTTTCCCGATCCCGATCTGTTGCCGCTGGTGCTCGACCCTGATTGGGTCAAGCGGTTGCGCGCCGAGTTGCCAGAACTGCCCGGCGCGAAGAGGGCGCGTTTCGTGTCGGAGTACGGGCTCTCGGCCGACGATGCCGACGTGTTGGTCGCCGAGAAGGAGACCGCGCTTTTCTTCGAGCGGGTCGCCCAAGGACGCAACGCGAAGATAGCGGCCAACTGGGTTATGGGCGAACTGTTCGGCGCCTTGAACCGGCACGGGAACCGAATCGAGCAATCTCCGGTCTCGGCCGAGCAGCTCGGGGCACTTATCGACCTGATCGCCGACGGTACGATTTCGGGGCGGCTCGCAAAGGACCTCTTCGCCGAGATGTTTGCATCGGGTGCCGATCCGGCCGCGATTGTAGAGGCGAAGGGACT
>DASQCY010000229.1:0-1910 GCA_035634495.1 Allostellaceae bacterium | reverse complement strand
CTGTCGCGCAATGCCGCGTGCCCGCCCGCGACCGCGTGGCGAAGCTTGCCGCGCTCGCTGGCGAGCGCCGCCATCAACATGCCGAAGCGCTCCTCGGCGACGTGACCGGCGACGATCGCGAGCGCCTTGGCGAGCTCTCCCCGGTCGCCGGCATCTCGGGCGGCGACGATGACGCTCTCGGCGGCCTCGAGTAGCGCCTCGGCGGCGCCGCGCTCGTCGAGCACGACAAACTCGGGCGAGACGTCGGCCTCCAATGGAAAGCGCCGCAGCAATGCCTGGCAGAAGGCGTGGATCGTGGCGATTTTGACGCCGCCCGGCGTGTCGACGACGCGGGCGAAGAGCTGCCGCGCCTGCGTCATCATCGCGTCGTCCGGATCGCGCCCGGTCAGCTCGCGAAGCTCTTCGGAGAACGCGTCATTTGGCAGCGTCATCCACCGGGCGAGCCGCTCGTTGAGCCGGTTGGCCATCTCCGCGGCGGCCGCGCGCGTAAAGGTCAAACATAGGACGCGCGCCGGATCGCTGCCTTCCAGCATCAGCCCGAGCAGCCGGTCGGTCAGCACCTTGGTCTTGCCGGTGCCGGCCGAAGCGGAGACCCAGGCCGACACCCCGGGTGCGATCGCCCGGCGTTGCGCCGCGTGCGCGTCCACCGTTACTTCACCACGGAGACATGAAGACGCGGGAAAAAGAGAAAACCTTTACCGCGGAGGGCGCCGAGGATGCGCGGTGTACGCAGAGGATTGGGAGATCATAGCGTTCTCCGCGTGAGCACTGCGTCCTCTGCGGTGAGGTGTTGTCTTCTCGATATCCCCTGTAACTCCGGGGTGGTTTGTTCTGTTTTGTCATTCCTCGTCCTCTCTCGCGGCGACCCGCTCGAGGTGGCGGTAGTCGGAAAAGCGCGGCGCCCATCGCGGCACCGGCTCGACGAGATAGGGTGTCTCAGGGTCGTCGAAGCGATCGATCAGGGCTTTGACCCGGTCGAGCACCGATTGGATCAGCTTGTTGGGATCGTCGTCGCTGAGCACCTTGCGCTCCCCGACCGGAACCCCGCCGGTCAGCCGCCAATATTCGAGCGCCGCCGGGACGCCGGTAGCCGAGGCGAAGCTGCCGTCACGCAGGATCGCCCCTTCGAGCGGGAGCTGCGGCGCGAACCCCGCGCCAATCTCTGTTTTCGAGGGCAGCGAGCCGGTCTTGTAGTCGACCAGCAAGAAACCTCCGGCCGCGAGGCGGTCGATGCGGTCGGCCTTGGCGGTCAAGGTGAAGGGCCCGCCGGGTGCGGGCAAGGTCAGGCTGCCCTCGCTCTCGCTGATGCTCTCGACGACCCGGGACCGGTGCCCCCGCTCCTCGGCGATGAGCCAATGAGCGATCCGCTCGAAGCGCGGCCACCAGAAGGCCCAAGCGCCGGGCCGCGACAGGATCGGTCCGAAATGCGCAAGGCCGATCTCCAGCAATTCCGCCTCGGCTTCGGCCGGTAATGCGCGCGGATAGCGGTGGACGAACTCGTCGAGCGCGCCGTGGATCGCGATGCCGAGATCGGCACGTCCGGGGTCGGCGTCGAGCTCGTCCAGCGGCTTGAGCTCGAGGATGTGGCGGGCATAGATCGCATAAGGGTCGCGCAGCCAGATTTCGATCTGCGTCACCGAGAGCCGGCGCGGGCGCGCAGCTAGCGGCGGGCGGGGTGTGGCCGGCGGCAATGGACGGTAATGTTCGGGCTCGTCGATCTGCTCGGCGGCGGCCTTGACCGTCTCGTCCGGCCTAAGCGCATGATCCAATCCGGCGGCGCGCAATACCGTATCGAGGCGCAACAGCCAGCGCGACGGCACGGTCGGCACACCCTCCTGCCGCGCGGCGCGGGTCAGCACCACTTCAGGCGCCCCGAAGGCCTGGACAAAATCATGCGCGGCGATTCCGAC
>DASQCY010000228.1:0-2308 GCA_035634495.1 Allostellaceae bacterium | reverse complement strand
TCGAGCGAGCCGGAACCATGCCAGACGGCGCTCAACAGGCGCAGCGGGAATTCGCGGCCGATCACCGCCGCCATTTGCAGGGTTCGCTTCGTCTGCTCCGGCAACCGGTCGATGCGCGCCATCACGACATCGTGGATCGTGTTCGGCACCATCAGGTCGGTTCGCAGGTCCCGCGCCTCGCCCGCGTGCAATGCCAATTGCTCGAGAAAAAGCGGGTTGCCGTCGGCCTTAGCTACAATTTCCTGGGTAATCAGGTCGACGAGCTGCTCGACCCGCAGTAACGAGCGGACCATCCGGATGCTGTCGTCCTGCGGCAATGGCGGTAGCGGTGTCTGCCCGGCGTAGGGTTTGTCGATCCATGGCGGGCGGTAGCCCGGACGATAGGTGGCGAGCATAAGAACCCGGGCATCACGAACGCTCTCCGCCAGGAAACCGAGAAACTCTTCCGATATCTTGTCGACCCAATGCAGGTCCTCGAGAACCAGGACCAGCGGATGTTGAATGCTGCGCTTGACGGTCAGCTGGCGCAGGGTCTCGAAGGCCTTGCTCTTGACCGCTTCCGGGTTCGCCAGGGTCGGCGTTTCGGCGACATCCTTGATTTCGAGCAGGCGGAGCAGGACCGGACCGTCCTCGTCCGCATCCATCCCGACCTCGCGGAGGCCGACATGAACCTTGTCAACCACCATATCCGGCCTGTCGGTCTCGAGAATGCCGCAGTTGCTACGCAGCAGGTCGAGAGCCAGCAAGTAAGGGATCGCAGTACCGTAGGAAAGGCACCTTCCCTCGACCCAGCTCGCACGCCCATCTGCAACCTGATGGCGGAACTCGGCAAGCAGCCGGGACTTGCCGATGCCGGGCTCGCCGACGAGGCCAACGGCTTGGCCGTGCCCGTTTTCGACCTGCCGCAGAAAATTGTTCAAAATCGCCAGCTCGCTCTCGCGATCGACAAAAATCGACGTACGCGGCGACAGCGCCTCACGCAGCCCGGAGCGGCGATGGGAAACCTCGAGCAGACGATAAGCCGGGATCGGCTCGGTCTTGCCTTTGAGGATGAGCGGCCCGACCTGCTCGACCCGAGCATAGCCCTCCGCCAATGAGCGGGTTGCCTCGCTTATGAGGATGGTTCCCGGCTCGGCGACCTGCTGGAGGCGAGCGGCGACATTCGCCGTATCCCCGATTACCGTGTAATCCATCGATAAGTTATCGGACACCGGCCCGAACACCACGGGGCCAGTGTGGATGCCGGTGCGCACCTCGAGGTCGTCGAGCTCGCGGCCGGTCATCGCGCCGCCCTCGTGAAGAGCCCGCTGGATCGCAAGGGCCGCCAGAAGGGCGCGGCGAACATGGTCTTCGTGAGTAAACGGCGCGCCGAACAAGGCCATGAACCCGTCGCCGGTAAATTGCGGCGCGGTGCCACCGAAACGACGGATCTCGGCGAGGCTCGCGTCGATAAATGCGCGCACGAGATCGCGCATACCCTCGGGCCCAAGACGTTCGGTGAGCGGCGTGGAGTTGACGATGTCGCAAAACAGCACGGTGACTTGTTTCATTTCGCCGGGAAGGGTGCTGACCCCCAGTCTCCCCTCCCCCGCGATCGAGGGAGGGTCAGGGAGGGAGGTCGACGGCACCCTTGCCCGTTCGCTGCTGACAAGTGGGTTTCCGCAATGCCCGCAGAATTTGTGCGTGGGTGGGTTGTCCGCGCCGCACGACGGGCAGGTTGAAACGAGCGGCGCGCCGCATTGCCCGCAAAATTTCATACCGGCCGGGCTCTCGGCGCCGCACTGCGCGCACTTCATAGTGGTAATACTCGCCGCCAGTCCTCTATAGCGGCGCTGTCGTAAAGACCCCTTGCCCGGTCTCGTCCCGGGCATCCACGCCTCCTCGATAGCGCCACGATGCCGGTAACCAAGGCGTGGGTGCGGACGGAACTAATGCGTGGCCTGAAGGCCCACGGGACAAGCCAGGCCACGGGGATGTCGTTTACGTTCACTGCCCCGCCTGAGTCGATCATGCCTGACGCCACACTCCTGTGCCGCTAGGCGTGCCCCCTCGGCGGGCGACGCGAGCTTCGCCCACACGACGGTGTCGAGAAGCTCGCGAAGCCGCAATTGGCGCCGGCGATGGACCCTCTCGCACCCGACGAGTGAGCCCAGAGAGCTGCCTTGGGGAGGGTGAGCGCATCATCGAATTTCTATGGGTGTCGTCGTTTCCGTGCTGCTGGCTTTGCCGCTCCAGCCCGGGCTGCGAGCGGATATCGCGCGGAGTTCCGGCTCGCAATCGCCGACGCACTGCGCGAGGAATATCGCGT
>DASQCY010000227.1:0-2381 GCA_035634495.1 Allostellaceae bacterium | reverse complement strand
CATAACCGTCGCCGGCCGAGTCGAAGGGGTGACATCGGCCTGTCGGTGACAGCATGCGCGCCTTCGAGAAGCCGACGGTCGCGGACGGCGACAACAGCGCATGGACGCCGGCCGCAATCGCCAAGCTCGATTCGCCCGTCCGCAAGCTGACGCAGGCTTCGTGCACCGCCACCAGCGATGATGAGCAGGCGGTGTCGACAATAAAGCTCGGACCGTGCAAATCGAAGATGTAGGAAATTCGATTCGCCGCGTTGCTGAGCGCGCTTCCGGACATGACATAGGGATCGACCTGGTCCGGCTCTTCGCGCTGCAGCGCCGCGTAGTCGGACACCGAGATCCCGACAAAAACGCCGGTCTGCGATTCCGCTACCCGCGCCGGAAGGATGCCTGCGCTCTCGAACGCTTCCCAAGTCAGCTCCAACAGGAGACGCTGCTGCGGGTCGATCCGGCGCGCTTCGCGAGGCGAAATCCCGAAAAACCCGGCATCGAACTTGTCTATGTTGGCGATGAACCCGCCGGCGCGCGTATACATTTTGCCGGGTTTGGCCGGGTCAGGATGGTAATAGGCGTCGACGTCCCAGCGGTCGTCGGGGACCTCGGTGATGGCGTCCTTCCCGGCTTCGAGCAGCGACCAGAATTCCGCCACGTCCGCAGCACCCGGGAACCGACATGACAATCCAACTAACGCGACGGGGAAGGTTCGTCCCACTGCGTTACTTTCTGTAGGCATGTGCACGCTCATACTCTTCGGTCGCTCCCAGATGCGGTCCTGCTTTCACCCTACTAGAATCCCATCCGCCAAGCGCAACGGTTTCGGCACAGGGGGGCGCGTCGAAACTCCCTGGCGATCAACTTAACGCAAGATAAACGATCTTCGAACGTGTCTGTCGACATTGCTGCGTGCCTGTGAGGGGAGGCGTGACGGCAAGCCGGGGGCCTATCCCTGTGCCCGGTCGGCATATTCACCGAATCCTCACCAGCGCTCGCCGGCCCAGCCGTCTCGAAAGACGCATCGTGCTGATCCAGTACATTTAGCAGTCCGTTCGGTGAGACGCAGTCGATGAGAGAGGCGGCGATCGGGCGCCAACTTAGCGGCCGCTATGGGCGGAGCCGGCTCTGCGCCGCCATCGTCGACTAAGCCGATCTGCGGCTCCCCGACCGCGTCACCCCGTGCTCGAAGCCCAGATCGCTGCGGAACCACAACCGATCGAGGCTCCCCCGACCCGCGTCACGGGGGCGACGGCAAGCACACATCTGCGGCTCCTCGTTAGCGACCAGAGGGGCGAGGCACGCGGCCGGCTGGACCGCTACTCCGCTGCCCGCGTCTGTGCGCTGGGTTCGGGGTGACATGCCGAGAGCGCGTTTGTAGACGGCTAGGAGACTCTCCTTCTCGTCGAGCCCTTCCTTGTCAATCTTCCGGATCTTGATGATCTGACGCATGATCTTCGGATCGAAGCCGGTGCCCTTGGCCTCGGCGTAGACTTCCTTGATATCCTCGCTCAGCGCACGCTTCTCGTCTTCGCTCAATGCGCTCGATGAAGAATTTCAGCTGCTCGCCCGCGATACCCCCGACATCCGGCACGGTCCCCTCTTCCCCGGTCACGATGCTGTCCCCACAGCAGGGCGCGAATCATAGCAGTCGGTCCTCTAGCCACGCAAGGCGGGGCGCGGTCAAACGCCGGGGATGGCTTTGTTCTATTATTGCGGGGTGGGGATCAAGCCCTGCAAAGCCCGTAGTCACCGGTTGGTTGTCCTTGTCGGATCATATTCTCTCCGCGGTCGGCAGGGCCACCGCATCATGGTGTCGGAAGTGGAGGCCTCCCAATGTCAGGGGCGCGGTCGTTCTGATCTTCGGGATCAGGGCCGCGACAAAGTCCGCGCGATGGCATCCTGCCGCATCCGATGGAGGATGACTGCCAGCTTGCGGGCGACCGCAACCGTGGCCTTCTTGTCGCCGATCTTTTTGACCAGCCGGGTGCCCCAGGCTTTGAGCGCCGACCACCGCGAGACGCGGTTCAAGACGAACCCTGCTGCCTCGAGCAGCAGTTCGAGAGCAGCTTTAAAGCGCCTGCGCGTACCGTACACAGCGGATGACCACCGATAAACGGCATATTACTTCGGATTCCTGGACGAGAGGGCGGATATCGTGTCCGTCCAGCGGGTTACGAGGCGCGGTCGAAACAGACTCTTAATCAGTAGGTCTCGGGGTCGAATCCCGACGGGCTCACCAATAAATCAGATAGTTAGATACGCATTTGAGATGGTTTGAGTTGTGCGGGTAACGATGCGTGGAGGTAGCGCGACATCTGCAGGCCTCACCTCCGGTCAGGGCCCCAGCCCTTCCCAATTCGCGGGTTCATGGCGGCCGTCGGCGATTAACT
>DASQCY010000226.1:0-6139 GCA_035634495.1 Allostellaceae bacterium | reverse complement strand
GCGAAATCGGGAACACTGCGAGTCGGCGGCAAATGGCGATGAGCAGCAATGAGCCGGAAGAGTGCGACGGTGCTTGCCTTCGGCGATTATCGGACGAAACACCGAACGGTATATTTCACACGCTTCGAGTTGAACCAGCTTCTCGGCCTCTATAGCCGGCACGTGGCGCGAGGGATTTGGCGCGACTACGCGATCGATCATCGCGATGGAATGGCGCTGTTCTCGGTGTTCCGTCATACTCATGAGGCGCCGGTGTACCGCATCGTTAAGACCACGCCGGCACCGGCGCGCCCGGCCGAGTTTACCGTGCAAAGCGGGCGGCAGAGGCTCCGCGTTTGCGCGACCCTCGCTGATGCCCTGGATTTCTTTCGGATGCGCCTCAGCCTGGTAGGCACAGACACCGGCTAGCCGGCGCGACGTATCGGTAGCATCCGCTCGACGATCCCATCGCTCTGATGGTGCCGTGGAACAGCGCACCCGCGATGTGCAGCGCGATGAATAAATATAGCGGGTATTGCGCGACGAGGTGGCTCGCAATCGCCACCTGCAACAGACGGTCGTTCTCGGGCAGCAGCGGCGGGATCGAGACG
The DNA here is from genome assembly GCA_035634495.1 of Allostellaceae bacterium. Taxonomy (GTDB): domain Bacteria; phylum Pseudomonadota; class Alphaproteobacteria; order ATCC43930; family CGMCC-115725; genus AP-15. Next base: position 5,549 of record DASQCY010000226.1, on the reverse strand, counting down.
ACCCCGAAAAAATCGACCGCGTGGCCCGCTGCCGCGGCGTTCAAATATCCGGCAAGCGGAATCAAGATAAGGAACAGGTAGAGGACAAAGTGCGTGATGCGGGCCAGAGCGATTTCCGACCGGGCGAGAACAGGCGGCAACGGTGGCGGCGGGCGGTGCCAGCGCCACCCGATGCGAAATACCATCGCCGCAAGAATAGCTAACCCGGCGGAGCGATGCAGCAGCAGGAGGAGATCGCGCTGAGGGGTGTTGCGCGGCGCCCCAGCGATGGCCCAACCGAGCGGGATCGTGATAACCGCGAGTGCGGCGACGAGCCAATGCGCCGCTTGTGCGCTGCTATCGTAGGTTGCCGCCCCGCTCGGCGCGGCGGCGCCCGTCGTCTCCGCCTTCGTCATTGAAGCTGAATTGTTACTCGGACAGCACCGAGCCGAGAAATTCGAGTGCCGCCGTCAGACCACCCGCACGGTGCGGGATGCCGGCCCGGTGCAGCCCCATCTCGACCCCGGCCAAGGTGCCGCACAGCATCAGGTCGTTGAAGTGGCCGAGATGGCCAATCCGGAAGACCCGGCCCCTGAGCCGACCGAGACCGGTGCCGAGCGACATGTCGAACGCTTCCAAGATGATCTCGCGCAGTCGATCGGCGTCGAACCCTTGCGGCACGAGGACCGCAGTCAGGGAGTTGGAATGCTCCCGCGGCTCGGCGCACAACACTTCGAGACCCCACCCGGCGACGGCGCGCCGGGTCGCCTCCGCGTGGCGGGCATGACGATGGAACACGGCGGTCAGCCCTTCCTCATCGAGCAGCATCCTCAAGGCTTCTCGCAGCCCGTAGAGCAGGTTCGTTGCGGGCGTGTAGGGAAAGAAACCGGTGCGCCCCGTTTCGAGCATCGGCTCCCAGTCCCAATAGGAGCGCGGCAGCTGCGCCGTCTTATGCGCCGCCAGCGCCTTTTTTGAGACCGCGTTGAAGCCGAGCCCCGGCGGCAGCATCAGCCCCTTCTGCGAGCCGGCGACCGTGACGTCGACCTTCCAGGCGTCGTGCCGATAGTCGATCGAGGCGAGCGAAGAGATCGTGTCCACCATGTAGAGCGCCGGGTGATGAGCGCGGTCGATTGCCTCCCGGATCTCGGCGATGCGGCTTGTCACCCCGGTCGAGGTCTCGTTGTGCACGACGCAGACCGCCTTCACGGCGTGCGCCTCGTCGGACGTAAGCTTATCCTCGACCAGCGCCGGATCGACGCCGTGCCGCCAATCGCCCTGCACGAAATCGATGTCGAGCCCGAGCCGCGTCGCCATCTGATGCCACAGGGTCGCGAAGTGCCCGGTCTCGAACATCAGCACCCGATCGCCCGGAGACAATGTGTTGGAAAGTGCCGCCTCCCACGCCCCGGTGCCCGAGGAGGGGTAGACGACGACGGTGTTCTCGGTCTGGAAGACCCGCTTCATGCCGGCGACGATCTCCTGGCCCAAGAGAGCAAATTCCGGCCCGCGATGATCGATCGTCGGCTTCGCAATCGCCTGCAGCACGCGGTCCGGAACATTGGTCGGCCCGGGAATTTGCAGAAAGTGGCGGCCGGTATGCGGCGGGACGATGTTCTTCATCGGCTCCTCTACCCCTCGGCCGCCAGGGCCCGAAGCTCTTCCCGCATCGGGCTCTCCGGGTTCCAGCTCGTCCCGGCCATCACCCCGCCATCGACCACAAGGGCATGACCGGTGACCCACTCCGCCGCGTCGCTCGCCAGCCACAGCGCGGCCTGCGCAATATCATTCGGCCGACCGGCCCGCTTGAGCGGTTGGCGACTGGCGATGTGACGCGCCGCGAGATCCGGCACCTTGTCGAGCAACTGGCTTGGCAAGTCGAGGCCGCCGGCAAAGATCGATGTCGCGATCCAACCGGGGCATAAGCAGTTGACCCTGATGCCGTACTCGCCCAGCTCGAGCGCGACCGATTTTGTGAGCTGGATGACGGCCGCCTTGGCAGTGTTGTAGATGTGCGGCGTCGACCAGACGGTGGTCAGCCCGGCGACGCTGGCGGTCGACAAGATGACGCCGGAGCGCTGCGGCTTCATCGCTGCGGCGGCGTATTTCATGCCAAGAAAGACGGCGCGCAACAGCACTGCCATCGTCGCATCCCAGCCTTCCTCGGTGAGCTCCGCGATGCCGTCGCGCGCGCCGCCGAAACCCGCATTGTTGAACATGATGTTGAGGCGCCCGAAGCGCTCCAGCGCGTGTTCGATGGCGCTGCGAATTTCAGCGCCGTTGGCGACGTCGGCGCGGATGAAGCTCGCCTGGGGCCCGAGCGCCTCGGCAACGCGGCGGCCGCGCTCCTCGTCGAGATCGGCGACGACGACCTTCGCCCCCTCCTCGACGAAGACTTCCGCGGTGCGGCGGCCTATGCCGCTCGCGGCACCGGTGATCACCGCAACCTTGCCGTCGAGCCGCCCCATCGCCGCAGCCCCGTCTCAGGTCAGCCCGTAGAGCCTGGCGGCGTTGTCGTACGTCAGCTTTCGGCGCAGCTCGGCGGAAAGCCCCGCCATCTGCCGTTCGATCGCCGCCCGCGAATTTGGCCACACGCTGTCGGGATGCGGGTAGTCCGAGGCCCACAAGAGATGACCGTCGCCAAAGAACGGCACCAGCGACATCGCGACGCGATCCTCCTGAAAGGTCGCGTAGATCTGGCGCTTGAACAATTCGCTCGGCTTGGTTTCGAGCACGACGCCGCCCTTGTCGGCCCAGAACTCCTTGGCTTCCCACAGCCGCCAGTGGCGGTAGTCGAGCTCCTCGACGAGCCAGGGCAGCCAGCCCGTGCCGGCCTCCGCCATGACCATCCGGAGCTTCGGGTGGCTTTCTAGGATGCCCCAGGCGAACAGATCGACAAAGGGCTCGAGGAAATTGCCCATAAAGAATTTGGTGTTCTCGAAGACGCTCGCGGGCTTGCCGGCGGCGCGCTCGCTCTGCCTGCCGAGAAAGACCGTGATGTGCCAGGAGAGGATGATGCCGGTGTCTTCGAGCAGCGACCAGAACGGCTCCCAAGCCGGATCGTCGAGCTTTGGCTTGATGTTGGCGATCTGCAGATTGACCTGGCGCACGCCGCCTTTCTCCGCGAGGCGCGACAACTCGGCCACTGCCAACACTGGCGTTTCCGGCAGCATCGGCACGCCGATCAGCCGGTCGGGTGCGGCCGCGCAGAACTCCAGGAGCCAGTCGTTGTAGACGCGGTAGCAAGCCTCGCGTAGCACCGGATCCTCGGTCGAGATCTGGAAGATCGGGCCGAAGATGACCTGGGTCTGGACCCCGTCGCGGTCCATGTCGGCGAGTCGCAACGCCGCGACAGCCGGGCGTCGTGCGCTCTGATCGTAGATTTGGGCGCGATCGAACGCGTTGTAGAGCGGCTTGACCGGCCGCGAGCTATCGTTCGCTGGCGGCTTGCCGACCCAGCTCCCCCAGACCTTGCCGTCGCAGATCCATACGGCCTGGCCGTCGCGCCCTTCGATACGGGGCGCTCGATCGCGCAGCCCGGCCGGCAGCCGCGTCAGCCACAAATCCTCCGGCAGTTGGCCCAGATCCATATGGTCGTCACAGGAGATCAGCTGGTTCGCCACGAGTTCCTCCTAATCCAGCGCCGCGGTCGTTGCCGGATTGTAGGCCCTCCCCGCCGGTTCGGCGATGCGGAAAACGCGCATCGCCTACGTTCAGACGGTCGGTTCCCATCTGCCCGGAACGGAATAGGCCTCGTCGGCACCCGGCCAGGGCGGCATCGTGACCGCGACTGCTTCGAGCGGCTCGGCGCCGTCGCAGCGAAACTGGAAGTGTGTGCCGGTCGGGATCGTGATCGAGACGCCGGGAGCAACCTCGGTGATCTCCTCGCGGCTCCCGAGCTCGCGCCACATCCGGCCGTGTCCGGCGGTAAAGTACCAGATTTCCTCGACCGTGCGATGGGCGACGGCTTTCGACACGGCCTTCGGCGCTAGCCGAAAGGCGGCCATGCTGCCGCGCAGCATCGAGCATAGCAGGCGAACCTCGGAGCCGTCCGGCGCGATCGCGTCGGGTGTGTCGCCGATGCGCCTCGTATCGAAATCGGATGACATGTCCACCGAGCCTCGATTCATCCCGGAGCCCGTAGCGCTGAGGTGGCCGTTGCATCTCGGCCCTTTTCCCCTGACAGCAAGGGAAAAATTCGTTCCGGCGATCGAAAATCGTCCCCTCTGGGCTAGAAATCTGCTTTTTACCAGAGTCTTACAAGTCATCTGCAAGACCGCCCGTCAGCGGAATTTTTTGCGTCTGGCAGAGGAATCGCAGCGGAATTCAAGCCGAACGCCGGCCTACACCATTCCTCGGGCGCGAGCCTGTCGAGCGGCCCGTAGACGGGCTCCGCCGCTTCCGGAACCGTACGCCCGCTCGGGCGGTCTTCATGACCACCCACCTCAACCTGTATCTCCTTGGTCCAAGCCGCAGGCCCTCCCGGGTCCGCGTATGCCCTGGAGTGTGCGATGCCGATATAGCAATTATAAGATCGCATCGCCATGCGCAACACGTTTCGCGCACGAAGCGTTACGACCGAAAACTCCGTTCCCGGACAGCCCCGCGGGCTAACTTTTGTCCGGGCTCAATACTTCTGTCGCCCGGGTGTCGCCGACGGGTTAGCGCGCCGCCTCCACCGTGGCGCGGCAGTTGGGCCCCTCGCGGCGATCATCCGGTGGCGGCCAAATGCTCTGATCGCCCCTCTACGCCTGGGGCGGCAGGTACCAGCGCTGATCGCGGTTTTCGAGCCGGCCGGCGCGACGGTGGTGTTGCAGCGCGCTACCGAGGTGGTTCGGCCGGACCGTCAGCCCAAATTTTCGCGAGAGATATTTGAGGACTTGCTCGGCACTGGCGCCCTTGGCGTGCGCTTGCACGGCCTTTAAAGTTGCCTCGCCCAGCGATGGGCTCCGTGCCAGTTGGCCACCTCGCGCTGTGGGCTTTGCACCGGCTGCCGTCGCGGTTTTCGTACCGCTCCGCTTCTCAGCTCCAACCCCTTTCCCGCCGAATCGTGTCAGAGCGCGTTCGGCGATTTCCAACTCAGTGAGCTGTTTGCTCAGCTTTGTTCGCTCCGCATCGAGCCGCATGAGCCGCTCGGAAATCCGCTGTTTGTCCTGTCCGATCTGGTCCAACATAGCCATCTAAAATGTTCTCCTTAGTCGCCCTTACGATCGCCGGGCGCATGTACCAGTACTTCCCGACGAATACAAAATAAGCTCGCCGAAACAAGCTCGAGCAAGAAAGCGTTATTTGGACGGATTTTTGACGTGAGAGGATCACTGCGAAGCGTTGAGAGGGGCGGCCCGGTGGATCGGCGCGTCAACCTGGGAAAACCGCGTGCCGCCGCCACGCCGAGCGGCCGAAGCAGAAGGGACGCCCGACATTCGCTACGCGCCATCGGTCGTTGATCTATCATTGACGCGGTTGTCAGCGAAAGCGGTCTTGTCTCGAATGACTGATTGATAGCCTATGCATCCGCGTCCATCGACCTCTGACGTGCCAGCCTCGGGACAATCTGATGCCGCTCGACAATC
>DASQCY010000225.1:0-4373 GCA_035634495.1 Allostellaceae bacterium | reverse complement strand
TGACGACGAGCCGGTGATGCCGGTAGGGATCGTCACGACTCAACCGGGTCACTCTCCGCTTTTCCGGCTGCGGCCAAGGCGTTAGCGTCTGCGCCGAGCAGTGCGGCCTTGGACATGACGGTTTTCTTACGCGGCGCAATGACGCATGCTGTGAGCGGCCGCCGAAGGGGGTAGGACCAATGCGCTCGCAACGACTGACGATGATCATCTTTATCGGCATGCTGCTTGGCATCGGGGTCGGCTATGCCTGCCACCAGCTCTGGCCCGATCCGCAGACGGCGAAGACGATCGCCGGCTACATCTCGCTCTTCACCGACATATTCCTGCGGCTGATCAAAATGATCATTGCGCCACTGGTTTTCACGACCTTGGTGGTCGGGGTGGCGCATATGGGCGACACCAAATCGGTTGGCCGAATCGGCGGCAAGGCGATGCTGTGGTTCGTCAGCGCCTCGCTCGTTTCGCTGCTGCTCGGCCTCATCATGGTCAACATCCTGCGTCCAGGCGACAACCTCAACCTGCCGCTACCCGACGTGAGTGCGGCAACAAACCTCAACGCGGCCTCGCTGTCGTTTAAGGATTTCGTGACCCACCTCGTGCCTCGGAGCGCAGTTGAAGCGATGGCCAACAACGAGATCCTACAGATCGTCGTCTTCTCGCTGTTCTTTGGCGTCGCGGCGGCAGCACTTGGTGAGCGGGCAGCGGGGGTCATCAAGATCATCGACGAGACCTCGCAGATCATCCTAACAATAACCGGCTACATCATGGCGCTCGCCCCGATCGCCGTCTTTGCGGCGATGGCGGCAACGGTGACGACGCAAGGGATCGGCATCCTCGTGACCTACGGCAAGTATCTGGTCCAGTTCTATTTCAGCCTCGGCATCTTGTGGCTGGTGCTGATCGTCGCCGGCTTTCTCTTTCTCGGGCGCACAGTGTTCCGGCTCATTTCGCTGATCCGCGAGCCGTTTTTGTTGGGGTTCAGCACGGCCAGCAGCGAGGCCGCCTATCCGGTGACGATGGCGCAGCTCGAAAAGCTGCCGGTCAGCAAGAAGATCATCAGTTTTGTATTGCCGATGGGCTATTCGTTCAACCTAGATGGCTCGATGATGTATTGCACCTTTGCAACGCTATTCATTGCGCAGGCCTACAACATCCAATTGTCGATCACCCAGCAGATCACGATGCTGCTCGTGCTGATGCTGACCAGCAAGGGCATGGCCGGCGTGCCGCGCGCCTCGCTCGTCGTAATCGCCGCGACCCTTGTGACATTCAACCTGCCCGAGGCGGGCCTGTTGCTGATCATCGGCATCGACCAGTTCCTCGATATGGGGCGCACTGCGACAAACGTCATCGGCAACAGCCTGGCAACGGCGGTCATCGGCCGCTGGGAGGGCGAGACGGCGGAGACGATCGGTTTGCCGGCGGAGGCGCAGGCGGCCTGATGCCGCGATCCCTGCTCGCCGCTGCGCTGCTCGCGCCACTGTTGGTGATCCCCGGCGCAAGTGCCCAAGAGCTGACCGGGACCTTAAAGAAGATCAAAGACGCCAAGACCGTGACGCTCGGCTATCGCGCGAGCTCGATCCCGTTCTCCTACGTCAACAAGCCCGGCGAACCGATCGGCTATTCGATCGATCTGTGCAACGCGGTGGTCGACGAGATCTCGAAAGAGCTCGAGGGGGTCGAGATCGGCGTCAGCTACAAGTTGGTAAGAGCAGAGACTCGGATCCTCGCCGTACGTTCAGCCGAGATCGACCTCGAATGCGGCTCGACAACGGCCAATTTCCAACGCAAGAAGGAGGTCGCCTTCTCACCGATATTCTTTGTCGCAGGCACCAAAATTTTGGTGCCACGCTCCGCCGCCATCTCCTCCTACCGCGATCTACGCGACAAGACTGTGGTGGTGACCGCGGGCACCACCAACGAAGAAGCCGTGCGAGCGATCTCAGAGAAGCAGCACCTCGCCATCAAGTTTTTGGTCGGCAAGGACCACGCCGAATCATTTGCCCTTCTGAAGGAAGGCGCGGCCGACGCCTTCGCCACCGACGACGTATTGCTCTACGGCCTGGTCGCGACGACCGGGTCCGCCGACCAGTACCATGTGGTCGGTGAATATCTCTCATACGACCCCTACGGGCTGATGTATCGCAAAGACGATCCCGATTTCGCCGCAATCGTCGACCGCACCTTCAGCCGTCTCGCGCAAAGCCGCGAGCTCGTACAGCTTTACAACAAATGGTTCCAGCATCGCCTGCCAACCGGCGAGACCCTCGACCTGCCGATGAGCCCTCAGCTCGAGGAGATCTTCCGCGTCGAGGGAGTGCCCGAGTGAAATTGGCGACGATCGCTATTCATACCCCGTCAGCCTTTCGAGGTACCGTGCATAGTCGCCCTTGCCCAAACGTCGAGCGAGGGCGAGGAGGCGGTCGTGGTCGATCAAGCCCATGTGAAAGGCAATTTCCTCGACGCAGGCGATCTTGAGGCCTTGACGCATCTCGATCGTTCGGACGAACTCGGCGGCCTCTAGCAAGGATTCATGGGTGCCGGTATCGAACCAGGCATAGCCGCGCCCCAATCTCTCGACCGTCAACAGCCCGCGCTCGAGATAGACATTGTTGACATCGGTGATTTCGAGTTCACCGCGCGCCGAGGGTTTGAGCGTGGACGAGATTTCGACAACCGCGTTATCGTAAAAATAGAGCCCCGTCACCGCCCAATGCGACCGCGCCCTCCGCGGCTTCTCCTCGATCGAGATCGCCCTGCCAGATGCGTCAAACTCGACCACGCCATAGGCTTCAGGGTTGCGAACCTGGTAGCCGAAGACGGTGGCGCCGGGACGCGGCTGCGCCGCCTGCTGCAGGATCGCCGACAAGCCGTCGCCATAGAAGATGTTGTCGCCGAGCACGAGGGCGACATTGTCGCCGCCTATGAAGTCTCGCCCGATCAGAAAGGCCTGCGCCAGGCCCTCGGGGCGCGGCTGCTCGGCATAGGCGAGTGACAGACCCCATTGGGCCCCATCCTTCAGCAGGGCTTCGAAACGAGGGCGATCCGCGGGCGTCGTGACTACCAGGATCTGGCGAATACCCGCGAGCATCAGGGTCGTCAGCGGGTAGTAGATCATCGGCTTGTCGTAGATCGGCAGGAGTTGCTTGCTGACCGCCAAGGTGACCGGATAGAGCCGAGTACCTGAGCCACCGGCGAGAATTATTCCCTTCATCGCGCTAACCCTTCGGGAATTGATCAGCGGTTCGTGGCGAAAATATCGAGGTCGGCGAGACAAAACTGGGCGCGTCCGATCTTTGTCGGACATCAGCGTCTGGTCGACCGACATTGGCCACGCGATGTCGAGAGCGGGATCGTTCCACAGCAAGCCGCGATGTTGCTCGTGCGAATAATGGGCGCTTACCTTGTAGATGACTCCGGTATCAGACTCCAGCTCGCAATACCTATGGCGAACCCCTCCGGTATGAAGATCAGGTTCCAATTGGCAGCGCTGAGCACCGCCGCGACATGGCGGCCAAAGCTCGGCGAACCCAGCGTATGTCGACCGCAACATCGAAGATCGACCCCGCCGTCACGCGCAGCAGCTTGGCTTGGGGAAACGGCGGAATCTGGAAGTGAAGTCCGCGAACTACCCGCTTGCTCGCCGACGAGGAGTGGTTGTCATATACGAAGTGAATCTCTATTCCATTTACTCGTAGTTTGGTTTTTTTATAAACTTCAGAAAAGACTCTCGCGAATCTGTACCGCGAACCGGTTTATTGCTGTCACGGCTAGTGGCGCCGGCATATCTGTGAAACGGCCGTCGGCACCGCTGTCGTCTCGCTTCGCCGGCTTTATCCCTTGCGGCCTCGATCTTATCCGGAATGGTTGTTGTTTTATACGCAGCTCTCGAAAAGAAAACATCCTAAAGGCGTCGACGACTAAACTGTCGTGCTTGGAGCACCGGACCACCCCTCGAGCATCGCGGACGATGCGCTTGCGAGGACGGATCTTCCTCGGACATACCACCCCGGGATGTGTTAGGGTTGCGCCACCAGCCTGCGGCGCTATCTAAGCCTGAACGACCTCGCCGCCGTCTTTCCTTCACCAGGGATTTCGAAGCGATCTTTTTACATGCGCGTGTTCCGCTATTTTGAAACCCTCCTCGAGCCGACGGCGCTGCCGCCGCAAGGACCGCCGCCCGCAGGGCTCGGCGCGTTTTATTGGCATTATGCGCGCCAGGCGCGTGGTCTGGTCGTGGCCCTCTTCGCCGCCGGTTTTATCGTCGCGCTGATCGACACGACGATACCGGTATTCGTCGGCCGGGTGATCACGCTGGTCTCCAGCCACGAGCCCGGCTCGCTGCTGCGCGATTCGTGGCCGCCGCTCTTCGG
>DASQCY010000224.1:0-2141 GCA_035634495.1 Allostellaceae bacterium | reverse complement strand
GCAGCCGCCATGTTTTATGAACGCCTGTTCGCCACCGACCCAACGCTACGGTCCTTGTTCAAGGGCGACATGGTGGTGCAAGGCAGGCTACTGATGACAATGATCGAGACCGCTGTCGAGAATGTGCATCAGCTCGATCAGTTACTGCCGGCTGTGCGCGATCTCGGGCGGCGCCACGCACAATATGGGGTCAAGGCGGCGGACTATGACACGGTTGCCGGAGCACTGCTCGGGACGCTGCAGCAGGCCCTCGGCTCCGAGTTCACTCCCACCGTGCGCGATGCGTGGGTCGCTTGCTACCAAACACTCGCCGGCGAGATGAAGGCCGCTGTCCCCGTATAGCCGTAGACACCAGTAAGCCGACATTCGCCAGATCCTGCGCGGTCGCGAAGTTACGATCACCTCCTTGATGGTGTTGGGCAATAGCAAATCGCCCTCGCCGCCAGCAAAGGGAGATCGAAGCGGCGGTTGACGGCACCCCAACCCCAAGCCGACGGAGGTCGGGTGGCCGCGATATGGGTCTCCTATCTCGCGGAGCGCGGATGACACATCGCCATATCTCACACGTCCGGTGACCAAGATGGACTACGAGAATTTCTTCACTCAGCGCCTCAGCGAGCTTCGTGGCGAGGGGCGCTACCGCGTCTTCGCCGATCTCGAACGGCGCTGCGGACGTTTCCCGCGAGCGTACCATCATCGCAGCGGGGAAGAGGTGATGGTGTGGTGCTCGAACGACTATCTCGGTATGGGCCAGCACCCGGCTGTGATCGACGCGATGATCGAGGCGGTGCGGTCGCTCGGCGCCGGCAGCGGCGGCACCCGCAACATCTCAGGCAACACCCATCTTCATGAGCTGCTGGAGGCGGAGCTGTCTGACTTGCATCAGCGCGAGGCGGCGCTGGTCTTCACGTCCGGTTATGTCGCCAACGAAGCGGTGCTGTCGACCCTGGGCCAAACGATCCCCAACGTGATTGTCGTGTCGGACGCGCTGAACCATGCCTCGATGATCGCCGGCATCCGCAATAGCCGCGCCGAAAAACGCATCTTCCGACACAACGATCCCGATGATCTGGCGCGCATTCTGGGGTCCTTGCCCAGGGCACGGCCAAAGCTCGTTTGCTTCGAATCGGTCTACTCGATGGACGGCGACATCGCACCAATCGCCGAATTGTGCGATGTCGCCGAGGCGTTCGGAGCGATGACCTACCTCGACGAGGTGCATGCGGTCGGGCTCTACGGAGCGCGCGGCGCCGGCATCGCCGAGCGAGACGGTGTACCGGGCCGCCCGACCGTGGTCCAGGGCACGCTCGCCAAGGCGTTCGGTGTCATGGGAGGCTATATCGCCGGCTCCGCTGCCCTGGTCGATTATGTTCGCAGCCATGCAGCCGGTTTTATTTTTACGACCTCCTTGCCGCCGGCGCTGGTGGCGGGGGCCATCGCAGCAATCCGTCACTTGAAGAGTAGTGACATCGAGCGAAACCAGCTGCATGCGCGTGCGGCAATGGTGAAGCGCCGGCTCTTCGCCGCCGGTCTGCCAGTAATGGCATCTCAAAGCCACATTGTCCCGTTGCTGGTCGGTGACCCGGTGCGCTGCAAGGCGATGTCAGATGCGCTGCTGGACCGGCATGGCATTTATGTTCAACCGATCAATTATCCGACGGTGCCGCGCGGCACGGAACGGCTGCGGCTGACGCCCTCGCCGGTGCACAGCGACGCTGATGTCGACATGCTGGTAGACGCTCTGACCGACGTGTGGGAAAGTTTCACCTTGCGCAACGCCGCTTAAAACTCTCTGGTCGGAGCCCTCACACCTGCCGGGCGGAAGGTCAGGAATCGGCGCCTCTCGCCCATTCAGCTAGGCTATCCCAGATGGCGGACGGCGATCCGATGCTGAGGCGGAAGGTCGGCTTAAAAGAACGACCATGACCACCGAGAATCCCACCTCCCGTGGCAAGCGATTTCTATAGGATGGCCACAAACCTCGATTGTTCCGCATCATCGGGCGGCGGTCCGGTTTGGGTCAAGGGCGGCGGTCGCGCGGTGCGGTGAAAGGGTCAGCCTTGCCCCAGAAAGCCGACCAACCGTTTCTTCAATCGATCATATGTTCAGTGCCAGATTCAGACGTGGCGGGTCCGAAGATT
>DASQCY010000223.1:0-6300 GCA_035634495.1 Allostellaceae bacterium | reverse complement strand
GCGCGAGATCAACCATCGCCATCACGGCATAGCGGCCTTTGGTGCTCAGCCTCATCGTCCGATCCTCAGGCCGCGCGCTCCTTGTCGCAGGCCCCGTTACCACGCTGAACCTCCGGCGCTCGCTCGGCGGTGCTGGAGCGTGGCCGCTCGCTCTTCTCGATCTCGGCCAAGCGTGCCCTGAGGCTCGTCACCTCATCAAGGAGACCGCTGAGCGCACGGACGATTGGATCGGGGATCTCGGGTCCCAGCGCATAAGGCTGAAACGCCGGCTGCGACTCGCCCGAATCGCGCCGCCGGGCGACCGGCTTGGCCGGAATGCCGACCATCGTGGCACCGTCAGGCACCTCGCTCAGCACGACCGCCTGTGCACCAATGCGGGCCCCATCACCGACCCGGAACGGACCGAGCACCTGGGCGTGCACGCTGACAATGACGCCGTTGCCGAGAGTGGGATGACGCTTTTGGTCGCGGTCCAGCGAGGTACCGCCGAGGGTCACGCCCTGATACAATGTACAGTCGTCACCGATCTCCGCAGTCTCGCCGATCACGACACCCATCCCGTGATCGATAAACAGTCGTTTGCCAATGCGGGCACCAGGATGGATCTCGATGCCGGTCGCCATCCGCCCAATGTGCGACACAAAGCGCCCGGCGAGCAGCAAGCCGTGCTGCCACAGCCAATGGGCAAGGCGGTGGAACAGTAGCGCGTGAAACCCCGGATAGCACAGGACGACTTCGAGGCGCGAACGCGCGGCGGGATCGCGAGCGAGGGTGGCATCGATTTCGTCGCGCAGGTTTCTAAAGAGCATCGCTGTCACTATATTGTATTAGCCTTGATGCTGCGTGTGGCCGCGCGGCATCGCGAGCGGCGTGAGCGAACATATAATTGTCCGACGAAAATGATCAAGAATCACGGACTTCCTAGCAGCTCTAGGGTCGCTGGTATCCAAGTGGTATGCTGGGATTTGAGCTGGATCCACCGTGCCTGACGTGATCATCAACGGCCCGGAAGGACGGATCGAGGCGCGCTATCATCATGCCCGCGCAACCGCGGCTCCGATGGCGATCGTCCTCCATCCCCATCCGCAGCACGGCGGGACAATGAACAACAAGGTTGTCTACACCTTGTACCAGTGCTTTGTGCGCCATGGTTTCTCGACCCTGCGCTTCAACTTCCGCGGCGTTGGGCGAAGCCAAGGCAGCTTCGACCGCGGCGAAGGGGAACTGTCCGACGCCGCCTCGGCACTCGATTGGTTGCAGACCTACAACCCGAACGCCCAATTCTGCTGGATCGCCGGCTTTTCGTTCGGTGCCTGGATCGGCATGCAGCTGCTCATGCGGCGGCCCGAGATTGAAAGCTTCATCGCGGTCTCGCCGCCGGCCAATGTTTACGACTTTACCTTTCTCGCTCCTTGCCCGTCATCGGGCCTTATCCTGCAGGGCGATCAGGACAGCGTGGTGCCCGTCGAATCGGTACAGCGGTTGGTCAACAAGCTGTCGCATCAGCGTGACATCAAGATCGATTTTCGCAAGATCGCCGGCGCCGACCATTATTTTGCCGATTGCTTGGAGACGATAGCGACCCATGTCGACGGCTATATCAGCGAGCATGCCGGCTCCGGCAGGACGCCAGCCGCGCCGCAGGCTCGCGGCGGCCGATAGAGCCGAGGGCTCGCGCGACTTCGCATCAATCGGCGAAGGGATCGCGCACCAGCACCGTGTCCTCGCGTTCGGGGCTGGTCGATAAGAGCGCGACCGGGGCACCGATCAGCTCCTCGAGTCGCACGATGTATTTGATCGCGGTCGCCGGCAGGTCTGCCCAGGAGCGTGCCCCGCGGGTGCTTTCGCGCCAGCCCTCGGCGGTCTCGTACACGGGCTCAAGCGCCGCCTGGGCGGTCATCCCCGCCGGAACGTAGTCGTAGGTCTTGCCGCCGCAGCGATAGCCGGTGCAGAACTTGACCTCGTCGAAGCCATCGAGTACGTCGAGCTTAGTTAACGCGATGCCATCGACGCCGCCGACGGTGATCGCCTGGCGCGCCGCGACCGCATCGAACCAGCCGCAGCGGCGGCGGCGGCCGGTCACCGTGCCGAACTCGCGGCCGCGCTCGCCGATCCGCTCGCCGATCTCGTCGTTCAGCTCGGTAGGGAACGGCCCGGCGCCGACCCGCGTCGTATACGCCTTGGTGATGCCGAGTACATAACCGATCGCCGACGGCGCGATGCCGGAGCCGGCGGCAGCCTGGCCGGCCAGCGCGTTCGACGAGGTGACGTAGGGGTAGGTGCCGTGGTCGACATCGAGCATAGCCGCTTGCGCGCCTTCGAACAGTATGCGCCTTCCCTGGCGCCGCGCCTCGTCGAGCAGATGCCAGCAGCGGTCGGCATAGGGCAGGATGCGCGGCGCCACTTCGTGCAGCGCGGCGAGCAGTTCGGCGCGATCGACCGGCGGCGCATCGAGCCCGCGGAGCAGCGCATTGTGGTGCAGTAGCACCTCATCCACGCGGTCTTCGAGCGCCCGCTTGTCGGCGAGATCGCAGACGCGCACCGCGCGGCGCCCGACCTTGTCCTCATAGGCGGGTCCGATGCCGCGACCGGTGGTGCCGTGCTTCTTGTCGCCGCGCCACTCTTCGCGGGCGCGCTCGAGGGCGCGATGCGAGGGCAGGATCAGCGCGGCATTGTCGGCGAGGCGCAGCGTGTCGGGTGAGATCGCCAGCCCCTTTTTGCGCATCGTCTCGATCTCCTCGACGAGCGCCCAGGGATCGACGACAACGCCGTTGCCGATGATCGACAATTTACCCGGGCGCACCACCCCCGAGGGCAGCAGGCTCATCTTGTATTCGACATTGCCGACGACCAGGGTGTGGCCGGCATTGGCCCCACCCTGAAAGCGCACGACGACATCGGCGCGCTCGGACAGCCAATCGACGATCTTGCCCTTGCCCTCGTCGCCCCATTGCACGCCGACCACGGCGACATTGCCCATCTCGCACCTTCCTCAGCCGACCGGCACCGGATCGTTCCCCTCGAAGACGTAACTGCAGCCGAGCCGGCGCGCTTCTGCCCGCCAGTCCTCGACCGAGGCGAGCGCGGCGACCGTGACCCAGCCCGCCCCGCGCAGCGCCTCGGCCCGCCGGCGGTCGGCGCCGAGCGGCAGCAACACGCGACGGGACATGAGCGCCTCCGGCAAGGCTTTGAGGATCGTATCGGTATAGAGAGTGAACCCGGTCGCCGGCTCCGGTGCGGCCGGGTCGCCGGCCTCGTAGCGTCCGCCGCGGCCGAGCTCGCCGAGCGGGCCCTTGGTCCCAGATCCTCCAGCAAAAAACGTGAAGCTGATCCCGGTATGGTACTTGAAGCCGCGGTTTTCGACCGGGTCGACCGTCACCTTGAGCTCGGGAGCCGCTGTCACGAGGCCGTCGAGGACGTCGCCGAGCCGTGCTCGCTCGGCGCTCGCCCGTTCAGGCAGGTCGAGGCGGTCGAGGGCAGCCAGCGTCGTCGCGGCGGGACCCGCGGCAAGCAAAAGCCGCTCGAGCATCTTGCCGGCCTTCCCGGCGAATGCGCTGACTGCGGCGGCATCCTTGTGGTCGAGGGCGGCGCGCAATGCCGCCGCGCGTTCCCCGTCGATCTCGTAGGCCTCGGCGATCGCCGGTACCAATTTCGGTAGCGTGATATCGGCCGTAAGGTGCGGCACGCCGAGTGCCGCGAGTGCGGCGCCGGCAACTGCGATCGCTTCGACATCGGCGGCCGGTCCCGCGGCACCGATCAACTCGGCGCCGACTTGGCCGACCTGCCGCTCGGGCCGGATCTCCGAGCCCCTGACCCGCAGCACCTGGCCGGCATAGCTGAGCCGCAACGGACGTGGCGCGCCGCCCAATCGAGTGGCGGCGATGCGCGCGATCTGCGGGGTCATGTCGGCGCGCACGCCGATCATACGGTGCGACACGGGATCCATCATCCGGAAGGTCGATGTCGCCATCGCCGCCCCGGCGCCCGACAACAAGGTCTCCTCGAACTCGACGAGCGGCGGCTTGACCCGCTCGTAGCCATACGCCGTCAATGTCGCCATCAGCCGCGCCACGACAACCGCCTCGATTTCCGCCTCGGGGGGCAACAGGTCGTGCATACCGGTAGGCAACAGGGCTGGATGTGCGGTCTCGTTCATGGCTCAAAATAGTCTAGCGAATTTAGCGAGGTGCGCTTCGCCTGAAAGCGCATCGCCTTGGCCTGAATTACGTTAGGGAGAGCACGCACGGTGTCGAGGATCGCCGAGGTCAGCCCCTGGTCGACCTCGACGAGGGCGATCGCCTCGCCGCCGGGAGCGGTCCGGCCGAGATGGAAGGTGGCGATGTTGACCGCGGCCACGCCGAGCGCATTGCCGAGCGCGCCGATGAAGCCCGGCTTGTCATAATTGCGGACGAACAGCACGTTGCGGCCGAGTTCGGCTTCGAGCGGGATTCCTTCAACCGAGACGAGGCGCGGCTTGTCGCCGCCGAACAAGGTGCCGGCGACCTCGCGCCGACGCCGCTCGGTCTCAACGACGACCCGGATCAAGGTCTGGTAATCGACCGGCTCGGCGCGCCGCGTCTCGCTGACGCGGATGTCGCGTTCGCGGCAGATGACCGGCGCGTTGACCATGTTGACGGCGGTGAGCTGAGGCGCGAGGAGCCCGGTCAGTGCGATCGCAGTCAACGGCTTGACGTTGAGTTCGGCGATCGCCCCTTCATATTCGACGGCTACCGATTTGATGCCGGTTTCGGTCAGCTGTCCGGCGAAGCTGCCGAGCTGCTCGGCGAGTTTCATGTAGGGGCTGAGCCGTTGGGCCTCCTCGGCGGTCAAAGAGGGCATGTTGACCGCGTTCGAGACGGCACCCGTCAACAGGAAATCAGCCATTTGCTCGGCGATCTGCAGGGCGACGTTTTCCTGTGCCTCGCTCGTCGAAGCGCCAAGATGCGGCGTGGCGACGACGTTGTCGCGTCCGAAGAGCGGGCTCTCGATCGCCGGCTCCTCGCTAAAGACATCGATCGCCGCACCGGCGACATGGCCGCTGTCGAGGGCGGCGGCGAGGTCGTCCTCGACGACGAGACCGCCGCGGGCGCAATTTATGAGGCGCACGCCGGGTTTCATCATCGCGATCGCGCCGCGGTCGATCAGGTTCTTGGTCGCCTGGGTTAACGGGGTGTGCAGGGTGATAAAGTCGGTGCGGGCGAACAGCGCCTCGAGCGCTACCTTCTCGACGCCGAGGTCCCGGGCGCGCTCGGCCGACAGAAAGGGGTCGTAGGCGACGACCTTCATGTGCAACCCCAAGGCGCGCTCGGCGACAGCGGCGCCGACGTTGCCGCAGCCGATGACGCCGAGCGTCTTGCCGCTGAGCTCGACCCCCATGAAGCGCGACTTCTCCCACCTCCCGGCCTGGGTCGAGCGGTCGGCGGCCGGGATCTGGCGACACAGCGCGAAGAGCAGGGCGATCGTGTGCTCGGCGGCAGTGATCGAGTTGCCATAGGGCGTGTTCATGACGACGATGCCGCGCTGCGTCGCCGCTTCGACATCGATGTTGTCGACGCCGATCCCGGCGCGGCCGATCACCCGGAGCTTCTCGGCATGGGCGAGCAACCCCTCGGTGACCTTCGTCGCCGAGCGCACGGCGAGCCCGTCATAGGCGGCGATCCGCTCTTTGAGTTCGGCGGCCGGCAGTCCGGGCAGGAAGTCGACGTGAACCCCGCGCGCCACCATGATCTCGGCCGCGCGGGGGCTCAGTGCATCGGCAATCAGCACCTTCGGCATCTACGGCTCCGGTGTTTATTCCGCCCTGGCCGCACGCTGTTCTTCCCAGGCCCAGTCGAGCCAGGGCAGCAGTAGTGCCACATCGGCAGGCTCGACCGTGGCGCCGGTCCAGATCCGCAGGCCCGGCGGCGAGGCACGATGGCTCGCGATGTCGTAGGCCGCCCCCTCCTCTTCGAGCTGCCTTGCAATCGCCCGCGCGGTGCCGAAGCGACCTTCCCACGCCATCCCGGCGAACCAGGGGTCGACGATCTCGAGCTGTGGCGAGGTCGAGGAGACGGTGGCCGGGTCCTCGGCGAGAAACCGCGCCCAGGAGGAGGTTTCGACCCAGGTCTTGATCGTCGCCAGGCTCTGTTCCGAACGGGCGACGAGCCCGTCGAGGCCGCCGACCGACTCGGCCCATCTCAGCGAATCGAGCGCATCCTCGACGCACAGCATCGAGGGCGTGTTGATCGTCTCGCCGCGGAAGACGCCCTCGATCAGCTTGCCCTTCGACGTCAGACGGAAGAGCTTGGGCAGGGGCCAGGG
>DASQCY010000222.1:0-2542 GCA_035634495.1 Allostellaceae bacterium | reverse complement strand
GCTCTGCCGGATCGAGCACATCGAGCCGCCGGACTTGCAACCAACAACCGTTATCGTAACCGACATAAACGCTGTCTGCCTGCGGCAGTTCATGCAGTGCTGCTTTGAACAGAGCGATCGCGTCATCGGCTTCGGTCCTGTCATCAGAGTCGGACAGCGAGGGATTTGACGACAGCACGCGGACGAGGGCGTTGAGTTCGGAAACGTCGGCCTCGAGGCGGCTCAAGGTATTCGCGCTGGCGGCATCCATCGTAGTAGACGCCGCCGCTCTTGCCGCCGCATGGAATGTGGCGGCTTGGATAAGGATCAGACACGCGGTGAGCGCCGTGATGAAGGCCATCACGGCGGCCGTGATCGCGATTCTGAACGTCACCATCCGATTTCGTCCGCTCGCCCACTGCAAAGTCGGAACACAAAATCAATCGTGGTCGCTATGCAATCTTGGCAGAAAATCCCTGGTGGTTCCCTGATCGGCCCAAAAGGGCAGCCGTCGATCCCTGGTCGGCCCGGAAAACGTCCCTGTTCGGCCGATTTAACTCCCTGTTCGCCAAGTAGGGAAAATTGGGCGCAACGCGTTGATTCGACCGCATGCGAGGGGTGCGATCCGGGGCTCCGCACCGGCGATTTGTCGTTTACCCTGTATTTTGGGGTCGTAGGGAATTCTCCGGGCGGCAGACCGAGAGAGACCGGACGCGGCGAGATCAGGAATTCCGATTGACGACGGGAGCTAGGGCGGGCGAAATCGCGACACGATGGAATTGCGCAGCCTTCACTATTTCGTCCGCATCGCGGAGCTCGGCAGCATCACCCGCGCCTCGGCTCATCTGCACGTCGCTCAACCGGCCCTGACCCGGCATGTCCAGCGGCTCGAGGACGAGCTCGACGTCACCTTGTTCACGCGCGCCAATCGCGGTGTGCGGCTGACCGAAGGCGGGCAGAAATTGCTCGAGAGCGCGCAACGCATCCTGCGCGACGTCGAGCGGGCGGGTGACGAGATCCGGGCCCACAAGGCGCATCCGAGCGGAAAGATCGTGCTCGCCGTCACCCCGACCCTGTGCCCGGTCGTCGTGCCGGAGCTGTTCGACCGGATGCGGCGGCACTATCCGATGATCGAGCTCAAGGTGGTGCACGCCGGGATGGTCCGGCTGGAGGAATTCCTCGTCGACGGGCGGGTCGATCTGGCGCTGCTGTCGGAGATATCGAAGAGCCGTCTAATCCTGTCGACCCGGCTGGCCGAAGAGGAAATGGTGCTGGTCACCAGACCCGGGGCGCGACCGCGGGAGTTCGTCTCGCCCGACGAGCTGAGCCGAACTTCGCTCATTCTCGGCGACGGGTTGCGCACCGCGATGGAGACATTGCTCGCCGGCCGCGGCGTCGAGCTCCAGGTCGAGACCGAGCTCAACGATCACGAGACGATCCGATTGATGGTCCAGCAAGGGGTCGGCGCTTCGATCCTGCCGCACTCCTCGGTGTGCCGGGAATGCGCCCGCGGGCTGGCCGAAGCGCATCGGATCACCCGGAGCGGGGTCTTCCGAACCCTGGCGCTCGGTGTCGCTGCCAACCGCGGAGCGTCCTCGGCGCGCGACGCCGTAGCCGAGATCGTCACGCAGGTCCTGTCGGACATCGAGGCCGAGGGCAGGCTGCGCCTGGACCTCGATCACCCGGAAGCCATCCGCCCTGCGAGGGCCAGAGCTTAACTGTAGAGGAGGAACGCAATGCTGATCGTCGATTCACAGATCCATCTCTGGGAAAACGCCCGGATGTCGCCGCAACACCGGCAGATCCCGACCTACAATGTGGACGATGCCCTGAAGGAGATGGCCGAGGCCGGGGTCGACGCGGCGGTGATCCATCCGCCGAGTACCCTCGGCGAGGGGCCGAATGTGCAGGCGGTCGAAGCGGTGAAAGCGCACCCGGACAAATTCTGCATCCTCGGCAATTTTGACTTGCAGGCGCCAAACCGCGAGGAGATCGTCAAGAATTGGCGGCAGAGGCCGGGCATGCTCGGCTTTCGCTTCACGTTCAACCAGCCGCACCAGCAGAGCTGGTGGAATGACGGCTCGCTCGACTGGTTCTGGGCCGCTTGCGAGCGAGAGAAGCTGCCGGTCGGCCTGTTGGCCGGCGGGCACATGGCCGATCTCGGCAAGATCGCCGGCCGCCACCCCGGCCTGAAATTGCACATCGACCATCACGGCCGCGGCGGCGGTGGCGGGTCCGGAACCGATGACGCGGCCTTTGCCAATCTGGGCGACATGCTGGCGCTCGCCAAATACCCGAATGTCGCGGTCAAGCTCTCGGGAGCGCCGAGCTATTCGAGTGAGCCCTACCCCTACCGCAACATCCACAAATACATCCGCCAGATCTATGACGCGTTCGGCGCGCAGCGCTGCTTCTGGGGCACCGACATCACCCGCATGCCATGCTCGTATCGGCAATGCGTGACGATGTTCACCGAGGAATTGCCGTGGCTCCAGGGTCGCGACAAGGACCTCGTCATGGGGCAGGCGGTCGGCGATTGGCTCGGCTGGAAGCGCCCGGCTTA